>ONFK01000158.1 GCA_900317065.1 uncultured Bacteroidales bacterium | reverse complement strand
GCATGCCCTTCTTCACCAGCCAGTCGATGTCTTCGGAGCCGTCTTCGTGGCCTATGCCCAGAAGTATGAGGAGTCCTTGCCCGATAGATGATTTTACCGTCCCGTCTATTGTAACGGAAGCAGACTGCACTCTTTGGATTACCGCACGCATATTGATTCAGCTCTCCATTTAAGCGGAAACCTTACTCTACGTAAAGAAGCAGCCCCTTGAGATACTCGCCCTCGGGGTGGTAGATATTGACCGCATGATCGGCCGGCTGGTTCAGCCTGTCGATTATCCTGACCCTGCGTCCTGTGCTTGCGGCGGCGGAGAATACCGCCAGGGCGAATGCTTCTTTGTCCACTACCTGCGAGCAGGAGAATGTGAAAATGAAGCCGCCCGGTGCAACTTTCTCGATTGCCCTCGCATTCAGGCGCTGATAGGCGCGCAAGGCGTTCTTCAGGGCTCCCCTGTGTTTTGCGAATGCAGGGGGATCCACTATGATCAGGTCGTATTTGCCATCTTCCACGGCGGCCAGGTGCTCAATGGCATCAGCGCAGAAAGAAGTATGCTGTCCGGGGCCGAAGCCGTTCAGGGCTATGTTCCTGTCTACCATTGCCATGGCTTTTGCAGAACTGTCGACGGAATCGACATGCACGGCCCCTCCTCCCAGGGCGTAAACAGAGAATCCTCCTGTGTAGCAGAACAGGTTGAGTACGTTCCTTCCACGGGCATAGCGTTCGACCAGGGCCCGGTTTTCGCGCTGGTCGAGGAAGAAGCCTGTCTTCTGCCCTTCTGTCCAGTTCACGAGGAATTTATGGCCGTTTTCGAGCACAGCCTGCTCCCCTGCCTCAAATCCGGGGGCCTGCCAGAGATATCCGTCTACGAGCTCCAGCCCCGCTTTGAACGGAGCAGTGCCGCTGCTCTTGTCGTAGACCGCTTTGAGGGCATCGCCATACACGGCCTTCAAAGCCTCGCAAATCTGGTTCTTGGCCCGGAACATCCCGACGGAATGGGCCTGAAGCACACATACGCCGTCGTAGTAGTCCACGATCAATCCGGGCAGGCCGTCACCTTCTCCGTGCACCAGGCGGTAGCAGTCGGTCTTCGCGGAGTCGGTGAGCCCCATCGCCTTGCGGGCGTCGAAGGCCGCGCGGATGGAATCCTCCCAGAAAGATGGAGAGCCGGGATCCGCATCGAACGAAAGTATGCGCACGGCGATGGAACCAATCTGCCAATGGCCGGAAGCAAGATATTCGCCTTCAGCGGAATACACTGCCACAATGTCGCCTTCGGCAGGGCTTCCCGCCACTTGCGCCACTGCTCCCGAAAACACCCATGGGTGGAAGCGTCGTACTGATTCGTCACGCCCCTTTTTCAGGTAAACCTTTGTCATTGCTCTTCTTTTTCTTGTTACGGTAGTATCTGCGTCTGCGCGCTGCCGCCTGTTTTGACTTTTCCTCGGCTATCCTTTCCTCTTTCTCCCTGCGTTTGCGTTCCGCCGCCTCCGGGTCGCGTAAGGCAAGCGGCAGCTGCTCCGGCGGCAGCATCTCCTCGGGTTTCAGAGGGTGCTTCTCGCTGTTCAGCAGTTTCAGGTACATTTCCCTGCATATCCAGGCGTCGGTCGCGGCATACATCTGCTGATGTTCATTCAGGGTTTCCGCCTCCCAGTTGGAGAGCTGCTGGCTCTTGGAGATGCGCACTCCGAGAATGTTCGCGGCCATCTTCTTGACGCTCTTGTCCCTGATTCCCCATTCCCAGACCATCTTCTGCAGGTCCAGGAAGCCCCGCGGCTCAAACTCGCGGTAGCGTTGCAGGCCCCGCACGTCGTCGAGGGCTGCGGCACCCACCTTGATGATGTTGGGGTTGGAAAGTATCGAGCAGATGCGCCCGCGCATGCCGAGTTTCTGAATTCGGAACAGGAAGGCGTGTTCGGGTCCGGAAAGCTGCAGCAGGGCCACTCCGTTATGATGCTGCCCGGGCGAGAATACCGGTTTGGTTTCGGTGTCGAAACCCAGGACTTCCTGTTTCTTGAGATATGCTATCGCCCGGGAGAAATCCCACCCGGGGCGGCTGATGACATGTATCTGCCCCGGAAAACTCGCAAGGTCCAACTTCTCTATTTCTTCGGGGGTTACGGTTAATTTGAACATTAATTATTGCTGGGGATGTATCTTTCGTTATATTGCAGCAGCATCAGTTCCTTCTCGGGGGCTTCCTTGGTGATGAGCATATAGTCGAGCTTCCTGGGCTGCGAGATGAAGTGCGTGAACAAGTTGGAAGTCCGCAGGATGGAGTAGGTGGCGGCGCATATCCTGCTCCTGGAGTCGATGATGCGGAAATTCGGGGATATGAGGTTGCCGTAGGTGAGGGATTCGGCATTCATTACCGAGGTGATCTGCGAGAGGGACTGGTTGAATGCGGAAAGGTCTATGTTCATGTCGTCGATCAGGATCGCATCCATGGGGCGGCTTATGCCCAGCTCGGAGTAACGGTCCAGGAAGGACAGCAGGGGATCTTCCCCCTCCGGCACCTTGAATCCTACGCAGAGCACGCTGTCTATGCCGGCCTTGGCGGCCTTTGTCTTGATGTAGGGTCCGTAGAGATCGACAGGGGCGTTACCCGCGAGGACACCTACTGTAAGGATGTCCTTGCCCCTGTTGGCGTTAACCGCTTCTTCGGCAATCAGTTCCATTGGGGAAATCACCGGCAGTTCGCAGTTGAGCGCATTGAACAGGGAGTCCACGTCATAGTGGCCGTACTGCGTCATGCAGGCGGATCCGAGGATTATGAGTTTGGCAAGAGGTTTCTTGCCCATTCCGCTGCGATCGTAGGGACTGACGTAGCAGAGCGTGTCCATGGCTGCGAGAACGTTCCGTGCGGTGAGTTCGCGGAGATCTTCCAGGCGGCCGTCGTTCACCATTTCTCCGAAGTTGGAGAAGTTGGCCACGGTGCAGAAGGTCTCCCCCGCAAAGTCCTTGAGCCCGTCCGGCTGCGAGGAGCCGTCGACGTTGTCATAGGCGTCGCATCCGATCAGGGCCTCGGCGATGGACTGGGTGCGCTTCCGGGACCCGAAAATGAATATCGCCTTCGAGGCATCGGCGGGGTCGTAGCCGGCGACGAGCTTATGCTCGGCGGAACTGCTGTCGCCGATTATTTCCGATACGAACTCGACCGGCGCCTCTGCGCTGACGATGCTCCCTCCTTTACGGAGAGTATTGTACAAGACTGCCGCCAGGGCAATCAGGGCGGCCAAGACGATGGCGATTGTCAGTTTCTTTTTCATCTTGATGTCTTTTCAAAGCGCGAATTTACGCAAATTTTACAATATACCCTGTTTGAGCTTTTCGACGTAGTTGTCGATGCGGTGGAGTTCGTCCGGAATCGCAATGCTCTGGGGGCAGTGCATCAGGCACTGGCCGCATCCGATGCAGTGATCCGCCTGGCGCACGGTGGGGATCGCCTTGTCGTAGCTCGACAGATAGGCGTTGCGGAGTTTGCGGTAGTTCTTCTGCTCTGTGCTTTGGGCGAAACTGCCGTTGGTAACAGAAGTGTTGTAGTGCTTGAAAATGCCAGGGATATCTATTCCCCAAGGGCAGGGCATACAGTATTTGCAGTCGGTGCAGTTTACCAGGGGGAACTCCTTCATCTGCACTGCCATTTCCTCCATGAAAACGAGTTCTTCCGCCGTCAGAGGCACGAAGTTCTCGAAGGTCTTAAGGTTGTCCAACAAAGGATCCATCGAAGTCATGCCGCTGAGGATGCACATGACTCCGGGATAGGTTCCGCAGAAGCGGAAGGCCCAGGATGCCACCGACTTGTCGGGCTCGCGCATCTTCATCTGGCGGGAAATGCCCACCGGTACGTTGGCGAGCCGTCCTCCCAGCAGAGGCTCCATTATCACTATGGGAATGCCCCGCTTTTCAAGCTCGGCGTACAGATAGTCGGCGTTCACGTTGCGCACGCCGTCAGCATGTTTCCAGTCGACGTAGTTCATCTCTATCTGGCAGAAATCCCACTTGAACTCGCCGCTGTCGTGCATCTGCATGAAAGAATCGAAGGCTTCCTTGCCGCCGTGGAACGAGAAGCCAAGGTTGCGTATGCGGCCTTTCTCCTTCTCCTTGAGGAGGAAGTCCATCATGCCGTTGTCGACGTACCTGGCCTGGAACGCGCGGCGGCCTCCCATGCCGATCGCGTGCAGGAGGTAGTAGTCGAAGTAATCGGTCTTCATTTCCTTGAAGGAGTCCTCGTACATCTTGATGGACGCTTCCATGCTGTGGTCGCCGAAGTTGGAGAGTTTGGTGGCAATGAAGTAACTGCTGCGCGGATGACGGCTGAGGGCTTCGCCTGCGGCTCGCTCGGAAAGGCCCTGCAGGTATGCGGGCGAGGTGTCGAAATAGTTCACGCCGTGCTCCAGGGCATAGTCCACCATCTCATTCACCGCCTGCTGGTCGATTATGTCCTTGCCGTCGGCGTCCTTAATCATGGGCCAGCGCATGCAGCCGAAACCAAGCAGGGACACCTTGTCGCCGTTGACCGGGTTCTCCCGGAGGATCATCTGTCCGGGGGTATGGGCGGACTGCTCTTTCTTCGGCGCGCATCCTGCGGCCATCATGCCGAGTCCGGCTGCGCCGGTGCCCGATATCTTCAGGAAATCTCTTCT
>ONFK01000150.1 GCA_900317065.1 uncultured Bacteroidales bacterium | reverse complement strand
CAATGTTCGCAAGAGTATATAAAGTGTACACTACGTATATGAAATATTTCCTGCAAAATACCAGGCACAATTATATTGATTATGCCCTGGCCACCCACTACCACACGGACCATATAGGAGCACCCAAAACGAATTACAAAATGTCGAGGGACGGTTCCTATATCGTCTGCGGCTTATCGGCAATCTATGAAGATATCCCAATTAAGACTCTTGTTGACAGAAAGGGCCCAGGCGTTGGATTCAATGATTTTGCCCATTACAGCGAAGACGACATTCATGAGGACACATACAATAACTATACTACTTTCGCCCAGAAGATGGTAACGCGTGACGGAATGGTATGGCAGGCAGTCAGCGAGGTAAACCGGGACAGTCAGTTTGCCCCCAAATATGGGACTCCGGAGGCTTCGCTCAAACTTATCGGGTATGACTACAAGTATTGGAACGGGAGTTCTTTTACAACCGGCAGCACGGATAACCGCGAAAACGGCAGTTCCATTTCCATGTTGCTTTCCTACGGTGATTTCAACTGTTATTTCGGAGCTGATTGCGGAGCCCAGTGCGGTTATAATATCATGAGAAATATCTGCAGCGGAGTTGGAAAAGTGGAGGTCTTGAAGGCTCCCCACCATTTTGCAGAAAGTGCATTCTCAGATACCCAGGCCGCAATCTTGCAGCCGAAAGTAACTGTTGTCAGTTGTTTCGGCAACAATACTCCTAACGATGCATGCGTAGCTGCCGCTGATGCGTTTGGCGACGTGTTTGCAACAAACAACGGTTCAGGTGTATCATTGAAGGATGCAGGTGGACATTTATGTGTGAGGGTACAGGGCGACGGAACGTTTATGGTTTATAAACTTAAAGATACTGATTACTCATATGAGGTTCTTGCCTCATATGGGCCGTATACCTGCCATTGAAAACATGATTAAGATTCGAAAACGACTGCCCTTGCTGCTGGCCGTCTCGTTGTCCTGCTGCATTGCGCAGGCTCAGGGACTGACACCGGCGGGGGAAATGTGCACGGAAGCCAATTCCAAGGTGGTAACCGAGGTCTCCATGGAAACCGATCTGGTTGTATGCGGAGGAGGGCTTGCCGGAGTATGTGCTGCGGTATCGGCGGCGAGGCACGGATGTTCCGTCGTGCTTGTGCAGGACCGTCCGATGCTGGGCGGCAACGCATCCAGCGAAATGCGCATGGGCATAGTAGGAGTCCGCAATGACCAGGATATGGAGACCGGTATCCTGGAGGAACTTCAACTTAAAAATTTCTACTACAATCCCCTCCAGCGCTACACCCTCTGGGACGACGTCATATACTCCACAGTGGTGAGCGAACCAGGGATAACCCTCTTACTGAATACTTCAGTTGAAGGCGTGGAAATGAACCACGATGGCACCATTGCTGCCGTTAAGGCATGGAATTCCAACGCGTACACACGCTATAATATCAAGGGCAGATTATTTGCAGATTGTACCGGTGATGGTATCCTCCGCCTGTCCGGAGCCAAATTCCGTCGTGGCCGGGAGTTCCCTGAAGAATTCGGGGAGAATTACCTCAAGGAAGGAGGGGATTCCCGCACAATGGGGAACTCGATTCTCCTTCAACTTCGCAAAACCGAGGAATACCATCCATTCAAGGCGCCCGACTGGGCATATCATTTCACGGACGAGGATTTCAACTATCCCACACCCAAGTCCGGCCAGGAGGGAGTCCGCTTTAACTACAAACGTCTGTATCCGGAAGACAACAACTTCTGGTGGATAGAATTCGGCGGCAATTTTGACACTATTGCCGATGCAAATGAAATCCAGTACGAACTTAAGCGCATCGCTTACGGCGTATGGGAATACATGAAGAACCATCCGGACGGGCGCTGCCGGAATTACGATCTGGACTGGATAGGATCCCTGCCCGGAAAACGGGAATCCACCCGCTTCATCGGCCCGCATATTCTTACCCAGAACGATGTTCTTTCCGGGGGACATTTCGAAGATGTAGTGGCATACGGAGGATGGTCACTGGACGACCATGACCCCGAAGCCTTCCACAAGAAGGGCAGTATCAGTACGGAGTATTCCACACCCCCCATTTTCGGAATTCCCTTCGACTGCCTTTATTCGGTTAACGTGCCCAATCTGTTGTTCGCCGGGAGGGATATCTCCGCCACCCATATGGGCTTGTCCGCAACAAGGGTGATGTCCACCTGCGCCCTGCTTGGTCAGGCAGTGGGCACTGCTGCCTCCATTGCCGTAAAGAAAGGGATTATGCCCGCAGATGTCAGGAGCGGATACATAACCGAGCTGCAGGACATGCTGGAAGACGATGACTGCATGCTCCCATACCGCTGGCGCACCGTGTCGGAGCTTACCAGATCGGCCAAAGGAGTACCGGCGCAACTGCTTAACGGCATCGACCGGAACTATGATGGAAATGACAACGGTGTCTGGCTTCATCCCGGAGAAAGCCTCGAATACAGATGGAAAAAGCCGGTGACCGTCAGCGGAGCAAGGCTCGTTTTTGATTCGGATCTCAAAGTGCGCAGCAAACGCATGCGCAAGCTGGAAGCTACCACGGAAAGGGTATCCATGCCAGCAATGATGGTGAAATCATTCCGTATCGAGGCCCTTGTCTGCGGATCCTGGCAGACGGTTTACAGCGATACGGAGAACTTTCTCCGCCTCAGGAAAGTGTCCTTCCCGGAAGTCCGGACCAAAGCGGTCCGGCTGGTAGCTGAAGGCGCCTGGGGCGATGGAGAGTCGCACATCTTTGCTTTTGACGTACTATGAGGTCCGATATGAAGACATATCTAAAATATCTGCTTCCAGCCTTCCTAATATTGGTTGGAGGGGAAAATCACACATTTGCAGGTACTCCTCTTTCTCCTTGGAGCGAGGGCTGTCTGGACATCCATGCAATCAACTCTGGCCGGGGAGAATGCACGTTCTTCATTTTCCCGGATGGAACCAGTATGGTGGTGGATGCCGGGGATATCAGCGCTCTGAATCCCAAATATCCTAAAGTTCCTCCCAAACCGGACTCTCTCTCAAGTCCATCCACGGTGTATGCCCGCTACATCCGCCATTTCCTGCCAAGGAAGGCGAAGGGTAAGCTGGATTATGCTATAGTCACCCATTATCACATCGATCATTTCAGTGCAATTGCAGAGCTTTGTGAAGAAATCCCTTTCCGCACTCTTGTAGACCGGTCGTGGCCGGATTATTCAGATGAGCGGTACGTTGCCAAGAGTAACATGGATTTCTATACCTCGTTTGTGAAGCGTTTCCCGGCTTGCGTACGGAAAAAGATGCTCCGTTTCGAACCGGGCAGAAATGACCAGATAGTTCTTCGGCACAAACCACGCGGTTACCCGAACTTCCGGGTCAAGAATTATGCCGCCGGGGGAATTGTCTGGGACGGCGAAAAATGTATAGACCCATATGAAGGGAAGCAAGTCAAGGAAAACGGTGCCAGTTGCTGCTTCCTTCTGAGCTATGGAGATTTCGACTACTACACCGGTGGGGATGCAGGCGGAAATTCCAAGGTAGCACTACCCGTTGCCCGTGCTATCGGCAGGCAGATAGATGCCATGAAGGCCGACCATCATCTATCCCATCACACTATGGAGCAGGAGGAGATGGATATCCTTCAGCCATCTATTGTAGTGACCCAGAGTTTTTTCGTGCGTGATATTCAGCCGGACCTTCCCACCATGAGGAGGCTTCTGTCCGATTATCCGGATATGAAATTCTTCTTTACAAATATTGCGGAAGAAATGCAGAAGGCAGCTCAGGATGTTTTTTCCAAAGCATACGGCATGAACGGACACATAGTAATCCGTGTCCTTCCCGGTGGAACGGAATACATGGTGTACGTGCTTGACGACAACGATTATCAATACAACATTAAATCAGAGTTTGGGCCTTTTCGCTCAAAACCATAATCAATGAATAAGACAAGAGAAGAAAGAATCCGCTTTGCTCTGTCCATCTCTACGGACACCAAAGAGTTTATTATGGGAAGGGGAGTCTCGACTAAGGCTCCCGAGGTGTTCCGGAAGTATTTTCCGGGGCGCACCGCGCTGATTCTCTCCGACGTGCATACCCATCCCGCGCTGGGAGCCAGAGTAAACGGTCTTTTCGATGCCGCCGGCATTCCGTTGCTGGAGCACATAATAATGGAGGAAGAATTCCATGCAGAGTGGAAGTACGTGGAACTGGTGGACGGCCTATTGGACGCTAATCCGGAGGCGGTGCTGGTGAGCGTGGGCTCCGGGGTCATCAACGACCTCTGCAAGTTCTCCTCGCACCACCACGGCCAGTCGTACCTCACCCTTCCCACCGCGGCCTCCGTTGACGGTTACTCTTCGTTCGGCGCGTCCATCACATATAAGGGCGCCAAGCAGACCTTCTCCTGCCCGGCCCCTGTGGCGATTGTGGCCGACATCGACGTAATCGCCGCAGCCCCAGCCGAAATGACAGCTGCCGGCTACGCCGACCTCGCAGCCAAGGTGCCCGCAGGTGCGGAGTGGATGATTTCGGACTTCGTGGGCACGGAGCCCATTCACCCTGAGGCCTGGCATGTGCTGCAGGACTATCTGGACGACTTCCTCGCAGATCCAGAGGCCGTTGCGGCAGGCGACCCCGATTCCATCGCTGACGTGTTTGAAGGTCTGACTCTCAGCGGCTTTGCCATGCAGGCGGCACGCTCGAGTCGTCCTGCCTCCTGCTGCGACCACCTTTTCAGTCACATCCTCGACATGACCGCCCATCGCTACAAAGGCAAACTTCAAAGCCATGGTTTCCAGGT
>ONFK01000025.1 GCA_900317065.1 uncultured Bacteroidales bacterium | reverse complement strand
AAGCTCCTGAGCCCCAAGACCGCCCGTGAAATTTATGAGGAATGCAACGCCAAGCTCGCTACCGAGGAATTCCGCGGCCAGGCCCTCATCCGCAAATTCAACGTGAAGGTCGTATGCACCACCGACGATCCCGCCGACGACCTCCGCTGGCACAAGATGATAGCGGAGCATCCCTTCGGCACGAAGGTCGTTCCCGCATGGAGGCCCGACAAGGCCATGGCGATCGAGGATCCCAAGTCCTACAAGGAGTATCTCGCCAAGCTCGGCGAGGCCGCCGGCATTGAGATAGATTCCTACACCGACCTCATCGAGGCCCTGCAGAAGAGGCACGACTTCTTCGCTGCCAACGGCTGCCGCCTTTCGGACCACGGCCTGGAGACCTTCTACGCCGCCGACTACAAGCAGATCGAGATCGAGGCCATCTTCAAGATGGTTCTCCTCGGCAAGCGCCCCACCGAGAACGAGCTGAACAAGTTCCGCAGCGCCTTCCTGCACGACATGGCAGTGATGGATGCCGAGGCCGGATGGGCACAGCAGTTCCACGTCGGAGCTATCCGCAACAATAACTCCAAGATGTTCAATCTCGTAGGCCCCGACACCGGATTCGACGCAATCCACGATCTGCCTACCGCAGCCGCCGGCCACAAGTTCTTCGACCGCCTCGCCGCCGAAGACAAGCTCACCAAGACCATCCTCTACTGCCTCAATCCCAAGGACAACGAGGTGATGATGACCATGGCGTACACATTCAACGACGGCACCTTCCCCGGAAAGATGCAGTTCGGCTCCGGCTGGTGGTTCCTCGATCAGGAAGACGGAATGCGCAAGCAGATGAACGCCCTATCCGCACTCGGCCTTCTCAGCCGCTTCGTGGGCATGCTCACCGACAGCCGTTCCTTCATCAGCTATCCACGCCACGAGTATTTCCGCCGCATCCTCTGCGACGTGCTCGGCAAGGACATCGAAGAAGGACGCCTGCCCGCCTCCGAAATGGATTTCATCGGCAAGATGGTGGAAGATATCTGCTACAACAACGCCGACCGTTACTTTGGATTTTAACAGAATAAAACAATCATAGATATGGAAAGACTCAATCGCACCACCGCCCCTCAGGCGAAGACCTACACCGAGAAGGTGATCCAGTTCGGCGAAGGAAACTTCCTCCGCGCATTCATCGAGTGGATTATCTGGAAGACCAACCAGAAAACCGATTTCAACGCCTCCGTGGTCGTGGTCCAGCCCATCGACAGGGGCATGGTGGATATGCTCAATGAGCAGGACGGCCTCTATCATCTCAACCTCCAGGGTCTCCTCGACGGCAAACCCGTCGACAGCATAGACCTCATCGACGTAATTTCCCGCGGCATCAATCCCTACCGCGATTTCCAGGACTACCTGAAGCTTGCCGAACAGCCCGAGATGCGTTTCATCATCTCCAATACCACCGAAGCCGGCATCACCTTCGATCCTGCCTGCAAGTTCACCGACGCTCCCGCAAGCTCGTATCCCGGCAAACTCGTGCAACTGCTCTATCACCGCTACGAGTATTTCAAGGGCGACTTGAGCAAGGGATTCATCATCTTCCCCTGCGAGCTTATCTTCCTGAACGGCAAGCACCTGAAGGAGTGCATCTACCAGTACATCGAACTCTGGAAACTCGGTGAGGACTTCAAGAACTGGTTCGAGAAGGCCTGCGGAGTTTACTGCACCCTGGTCGACCGCATCGTTCCCGGATATCCCCGCGACAATGCCGCCGAGCTCTGCGAACGTGCCGGATACGAAGACCATCTGCTCGACAAGGCTGAGATTTTCCATCTCTGGGTTATCGAGGCTCCGAAGGAGGTCGCCAAGGAATTCCCTGCCGACAAGGCCGGCCTGAACGTGCTCTTCGTGCCGAGCGAAGCTCCCTATCATGAGAGGAAAGTCACCCTGCTGAACGGCCCCCACACCGTACTTTCGCCCGTAGGATATCTCAGCGGACTCAACACCGTGCGCGAGTGCTGCGAAGACGAGACCATCGGCGCATTCGTCCGCAAGGTGATGTACGAGGAACTCCTTCCTACCCTGAATCTCCCCGAAGAGGAACTCCGCAAGTTCGCGGGCGACGTGCTCGAGCGCTTCAAGAATCCCTTCGTGAAGCATTTCGTCACCAGCATCATGCTGAACTCCTTCCCCAAGTTCAAGACCCGCGACCTCCCCGGACTCAAGACCTATCTTGAGCGCAGGGGTGAACTGCCCAAGGGCATAGTGCTCGGTCTCGCAGGCATCTGCACCTACTACAAGGGTGGCAAGAGGGGAGATGACGAGATCGTCGTGAACGACGACGAGGCCATCAAGAACCTCCTGGTCGAACTCTGGGCTTCCGGAGATGTCGCTGCCGTGGCAAAGGGCGTGCTCGGTGCCGAGTTCATCTGGGACGAGAATCTGAACGCCGTTCCCGGACTCACCGAACTGCTCACCGCAGATCTTGCCCTCATCCAAAAGGAAGGCATGCGCGCGGCAGTTGAATCTATTCTGTAATGGATTTTCTGAAGATCAATCCGGCCGACAATGTGGCCGTTGCGCTCCATCCCCTCCCGAAGGGGATGGCCGCTTTGGGCGTGACCCTGCTGCAGGACGTGCCCCAAGGGCATAAATTCACCCTTACAGACCTTTCCGCCGGCGACAACGTCATCAAGTACGGCTATCCTATAGGCCATGTGACCAAGGACGCTCCCGCAGGCACATGGATCGACCATTCCTGCATCAAGACCAATCTTTCCGGCCTGCTGGAATACAAGTACGAACCGGTGCCGGAAGTTGCGGAGTCTTTGTTCCCGAAAACCGGCGAAAACGGGAACGAAAGGGTCGAAAATGGGGCGGTTGTTCCCGAAAACCCGCAAAAACGGGAACGGGGTACGGCGACCTTCAAGGGTTTCCGCCGTGCGGACGGTCAGGTGGGTATACGCAACCAGATATGGGTCATTCCCACGGTCGGTTGCGTGAACGGCATCTGCGAGCAGATCGTGAGCCGCTTCAAGGCGGAGATCTGTCATTCTGAGCGCAGCGAAGAATCTTCCGTCGACGCCATCGTCACCTTCCCTCACAACTACGGCTGCTCACAGCTGGGCGGCGACCACGAAAACACCCGCAAGGTTCTCTCCGATATGGTGCACCATCCTAATGCGGGCGGAGTGCTGGTCGTGAGTCTCGGTTGCGAGAACAACCAGCTGGACGCCTTCCGTGAACTCGTCGGCCCCGTTGACGAGAAACGCGTGAAGATGTTCGCCTGCCAGAAGGTTGAGGATGAAATCGAATACGGCCTGCAGTGCCTGCGCGAGATTTATGCAGCTTGCAAGGACGATGTCCGCGAGGATATCCCCGTGAGCGAACTCCGCGTGGGTCTGAAGTGTGGGGGATCGGACGGCCTTTCCGGCATCACCGCGAACCCTCTTCTCGGAGTCTTCTCCGACTGGCTTGTGGTGCAGGGAGGAACTACTGTTCTGACCGAAGTGCCCGAGATGTTCGGTGCCGAGACCATCCTTATGAACCGTTGCCAGAACAAGGAGACCTTCGACGAAACCGTACATCTCATCAACGATTTCAAGGACTACTTCATGAAGCAGGGGATGCCGGTCTACGAGAATCCTTCGCCCGGCAACAAGGCCGGAGGCATTTCCACGCTGGAAGAGAAGTCGCTGGGCTGCACGCAGAAGTGCGGCTCTTCGGTGGTTCGCGGCGTGCTGAAATACGCCGACCGCCTGCAGAAGAAGGGTCTCAACCTGCTGAGCGCTCCCGGCAACGACCTTGTAGCCTCCACCGCCCTTGGTGCATCCGGCTGCCAGATGGTGCTCTTCACCACCGGACGCGGCACCCCCTTCGGGAGTTTCGTGCCCACGATGAAGATATCGACCAATTCGCAGATTGCGGCGCTCAAGCCGACCTGGATCGACTTCAATGCAGGAGTGCTGGTTGAGGATACCACTATGGATGAACTCGCGGTTAAATTCCGCGACTACGTGCTTGCCGTTGCATCCGGAGAACCCGTAAACAACGAAAAGCACGGAAGGCGCGAAATCGCCATCTTCAAGACGGGCGTCACGCTCTAGAAATTCATAATTACACCTATTCCGTTTGGACTGATTTGAGGTGATATGGAGATACTTTTACTTTTGGCAGAGATGTCCTCTGCCATTTTTTTTGTTTTTTTGCAGGCTGATTTGCATTGAACCAGCCCATAAGTGAAAATAGAAGCCCCGGCTAATACAAAGGGGAAACCTCCCGGCGATACGCAGCCGTCCGAAGTCTGGAATGCGCGGGCTTGCAAATAGCCGAATGACCCGGCAAGACTTAGACCGATTCCCATTTTTATAAAACTGCGTCTGAATACTTTCTTGTTGTGAAGATAATCGGAATAAACGGCTTCCCCATTCCCATATTCCAAAACCAGTAGATTCCGAACATCGTCATCCGTCAATTTTACCCCGTCCATATAAAGACTAGCAAAGCGTGAGGAAATATCTCTTGTGCCGGATTCTGCCACTTGTCCAAAAGCCATAAAAGGGAAATACAATAAGATAAGAAGGGTGTAAATATGCTTCATAACTGAATTCATTTAGTATGTTGAAACCTTCCGGAAAGACCTATTCCAAGATTTATACTGTATCCTGAATAACCGTTGCCTGGATTGTCTTTAGTAATGTAGGCCATTGTGCGAACCGTGTAAGAGTCAATCTCCTTTTTATGGAATATCCAGAGGTGATGCAAATCCCAATCTGCCGAAACCCCGGCCATATACTGCAGACCCCCGAAACTATCATATTCGTCTTCCCGGAAGTCTATGCTGGTAAATCCGCATCCTATTAGAGGGCTGATACTGAATCTTCCGTTGCGATAAGCAATATATGAACAATAAGCATAATAATTGATGTCCTCGCAGTCCAAGCCTGCAGGATAAACATTGCCGTCAAACTGAAAAACTTCCTTGGTGTGTAGCCATCCGCTTGAGATTTGAGCGCTCGCCCCAGCAGTCAGAAAAAAACTACCATAGCCCAGTGAAAAGTCAAAGGACAGAAAAGGTGTCGGAGTGGGCAGTAACTTCGATATGGATCCTGTCCGGATTTTAATTTCAGGGATTATCCCGATTCCGAATGACCAGGCTTTTGTTTCCGGCATTCCAAGCAACGATGCATCATCCTCTTCTTTTGCCAGCAAGGATGCGACATTGATGGAAATGGAATCGACGACACTCCGGTCTGTACCGTTACGAGAAAGTAGCTTAAGACGGTTTATCGAAGTTCTTAAACTGTCCTTATAGTCTTTGACGGACTTGTTACAGTTCCCGGAAAAATTGGCTTCTTGTTCGGCTCTCCGGCACCAAAGTTCTGACAAGTCAAACTTGAGTTGTTCGTACTTAAGTTGGTCTGCATTGCGGTATCCTTCCTTTATCCAGGAATTTGCCGGTAAAAAAACATTCCGGAAATCAATCCTGCTAATCGTGAGATTGTCGCATGCAGAAGAATAACTTTTCTTTTTTGCAAGCTCCCAACTGACAGCAGTATTTGAAATAGAATCGTTGATCGATATGGATGTGGCGAAGTCTTCAAGTTTGAGGGACCTTATGTTCCATTCCAAAGGCCAGAATACCTGCTGCGCATTAATATAAAAGTATGAGCAGCAAAGGAATAACGCTGAAAACAGAATCCTTCTCATTGTATTTGTATAATCCTTCGGATGTTGAAACCTTGCACGAATCAATAATACTCTTCGTTGTATCGCGTGAGGATGTCCATGGAGACAAAGTTGTCGCGCTTGGCGGGGGCTTTGCCGAAGACGATGTAGTCGGAGAGGGTGCCGATGGCGTTGTGGATCTGCTCGTCGGGGCGTTGGGCGATGAGGGCGGTGACGGTGCCTTCCTTGAGGGCTGACAGATTTGCCGCGAGGTTGTCGAATCCGACCACGCGGTAATTTCTTTCAGGATGACGCTCCAGGAAGGGGGTGACCAGATAGATGCGGGAGTTGTACATCGCGATGTGCCGCACGCCCGGATGCAGGTCGAAGAATTCTTCGAGTATCCCGTCTATTTCTTCCGGTTTCTTGGGGTCGATGAACACGCTGCGCATCTTGCAGGAAGGGAAGTGCTTGGATATGTAGTCGATGAATCCTTCGCGGCGGTAGATGGTGGGATCCGACTGCCAGTGCTTGTCGCGCTGCACGCGGACGGCGGCGACCTCCTTCACATCTTCCTGCGCATCAGTCAGGATGGCTGCGCACAGATATCCGCTCTGGTACAACGGCATCCCGAAGTATGCCAGATACTCTCCGCATTCGAGTTTGGTGTCTATGTAAACGTAGGGAATATGTTTTTCCTGCAGCCTCCTTACGAAGATGAAACTGTCGTCCTTGAACATGGGCGCAAGCACGACTCCTGACGGGTTCAAAGCCAGCACTTCTTCTTCCGCTTTATGGAAAGATTCCAGATTGTATTGGTCGTATCCTACCCTGTGGACTTCGATACCGAAGGCACGCACAGCCTCGGCGCCCTTTTTGAGGCCGGGCTCGGCCAGTTCCCAGAACTCGCCTTCCTTGCATGCGGGCAGCAGCACCGCAATGATACGTTTCTTGTTGTGCGCGAGCAGGGATGCAAACAGGTTCGGCTCATATCCGAGATCCTGGATAACCTTCATGACCTTGGCGTAGCTCTTCTTGGATACGCCCTCGCGGTTGTGCAGAACGCGGTCTACGGTACCCTTGGAAAGGCCCGTCAATCGTGCGATGTCTTTGATGGTAATTTTCTGGTCAGTTTCCATAGTGTTAAAATCTTCCCAAATATAACGGATTTTCCGTTACCGTGCACGGGATATCTCAAAATAAATGTTAAATTTGTGAAATTTAAAAAACTAATTATGCCAAAGATTGTTACTTTCGGAGAGATAATGCTGCGCTTGAGCCCAGAGGGCAACAACCGCTTCGTGCAATCAGACTCTTTCCGCATTATCCCCGGAGGCGGGGAGGCCAATGTCGCAGTCAGCCTCGCAGGTTATGGACACGATGCATATTTCGTTACCAGACTTCCCAAACATGAAATAGGTCAGATAGCCGTGAATGCCCTTCGCAGATATGGCGTCAAGACGGATTACATCGCCCGCGGAGGCGACCGCATCGGCCTGTATTACGCCGAGACGGGTGCTTCCATGCGTCCCTCCAAAGTGATTTACGACCGTGCACATTCAGCCATTGCCGAAGCCGATCCGGAAGATTTTGATTTCGATGCCATCATGGAAGGCGCCTCTTGGTTCCACTGGTCGGGCATTTCACCCGCCATTTCCGACAAGGCTGCCGAGTTGACTCGTCTTGCATGCGAGGCGGCGAAGCGTCACGGAGTGACCGTGTCGGTAGACCTTAACTTCCGCAAGAAGCTCTGGACCTCCGAAAAAGCCATTTCCGTCATGCGTCCGCTGATGAAATACGTGGATGTGTGCATAGGCAACGAAGAAGACGCCGAACTTTGCCTCGGGTTCAAACCCGACGCCGACGTCGAAGGCGGCAAAACCGATGCTTCGGGCTACGAAGGAATCTTCAGGCAGATGGCTGCCGAGTTCGGATTCAAATATGTCGTCAGCACTTTGCGCGAGAGTTTCAGCGCTACCCACAACGGCTGGAAGGCTCTCATCTTCGACGGCAAGGAGTTCTATCAGAGCAAGCGCTACGAGATCAATCCCATCATAGACCGCGTCGGTGGCGGCGATTCATTCTCCGGCGGTCTCATCCACGGTATGCTCAAGTACCCCGGCGACCAGGCATCCGCCCTGGAATTCGCCGTTGCGGCATCCGCACTGAAACACACCATCAACGGCGACTTCAACCTTGTGAGCGAAGACGAAGTTCTTAGCCTCGCAGGCGGCAACGCTAACGGAAGAGTACAAAGATAAAGACTATGGCAAAATACGATAAAATCCAGGTGCTGACCGCCATCAAGGAAACAGGCATAGTGCCCGTTTTCTACAACGGCAATCTTGAAATCAGCAAGAATGTGCTGAAAGCCTGCTACGAAGGTGGCATCCGCGCATTTGAATTCGCAAACCGCGGCGACTTCGCACAGGAAGTCTTCGGCGAACTTGTGAAATACGCAAACAAGGAACTCCCCGGTATGATAGTGGGTATTGGATCCGTAGTGGATCCCGGCACCGCCGCCCTCTACATCCAGCTTGGCGCCAACTTCGTGGTAGGGCCTCTCTTCAACCCCGCCATCGCTCCCATCTGCAACCGCAGGAACATCCCCTATGCTCCCGGTTGCGGCAGTGTAAGTGAGGTGGGTGCAGCCCAGGAAGCCGGATGCGATCTCTGCAAGGTCTTCCCCGGCGACGTCCTCGGCCCCGCATTCGTGAAGGGGCTCCGCGCCCCCATGCCCTGGAGCAAACTCATGGTGACCGGCGGCGTTAAACCCACCCGCGAGAACCTCGAAGGCTGGTTCAAGGCCGGCGTCTTCTGCGTCGGAATGGGCAGCAACCTCTTCCCCAAGGACGTCATCGCCGCAGGCGAATGGAGCAAAATTTCCGACCTCTGCCGCGACGCACTCGCAATCGTCAAGGAAGTAAGATAGTTTTTCACTTGTTTTTTTCTTTATCTTGCGTTATCTTTATGTAGATGACGCAAGATTTTTCGATATTCCTGGACCTGCGCCCCACCCTTGTGCGTGTGGCTTATACTTTTTTCCGCAATTGGGAGGATGCGGAAGATGTGGTTCAGGATGTTCTTCTGAAGCTCTTGCAAAGAGGTTTCAAGGAAGGCGACAATATTGAGGCTCTTGCCGTCAAGGCTGTAAAGAATGCCTGTGTGAGTATCTGGCGGAAACGCCGTGGGCACAGACTTGAGGGACTTGGTACTATGCATATAGATATCCCCGCTATAGAGCGCTCGGATGCGATGCTAGAAGCCAAAGACACGCAGGTCTCATTGATGAAAGCCATCTCCTCGCTGCCACGTTCGGAAAGGCGCCTTATCCTGCTATGGCAGTCAGGGATAGAATCAGAAGACATTGCCTTGATTACCGGCATTCCGGTACGATCTGTACGCACAATGCTTTCTTCCGCACGCAGGAATTTGTTGGACAAAATGGGAAAGGAATTATGAAAAAGAGTAAAGAATCAATGGATCCGGACTTCGATATCTTCGAGGTTGATTATTCCGAAGAATTCGACCGAATAGTCGCAAAGAGACGTGCTGTCCGCCGGGTATCTGTGCTTATACCTGCAGTCGCCGCCTGCCTGGCCCTGACACTTTTCCTGTGGCCGGACAAGCCTGATGCTGCCATTCCTGCCGACTTGCTCGTAGAGACACCTCCCGAGCCAGTCGATACCGTTTCCATCCCATCCCATCCTGAATCTGATGTGAAAACACCGACTCCTTCCGTAAAGAAGAGAACTCCTTCACGTCGGGTTGTCCAGACACCTCCCGCAAGGCCGTCTATAATTGCAGATGCTCCTACTCCCAAGGCTCCCGAAATAGACTACGATGAGATCCTTGCAGTTGAGGAGGAACTCCGCTTGAATATGATGCGCGAAAGGCTCAATGCCGAAATCGAAGAAAGAACAAAAGAATTATCCCAAACCCCAGACGCTTACATTTTATGAAAAGGATATTGATTATGCTTGCGCTTGCAACAGCCGCCGCTTTTGCACTGGATGCGCAGATATTTCCCCTTATGGAAGCCCGCAAAGTTTTGCAGGGCACGAAAGGTTTTATCGTTACCGGCCAGGTCACACAGAAAGAGGTTGATACGAACGATTCAACCTGCCGGCTCGGAATTGTTTCTTTTGAACTGCCTGCCAAGCGGGCGAAAGTATTCGACAAAGTTGTTGAAGAATACAATCGCGAATCTCCATTGTCGGACGGAAGCCATTCTTTTGTGGCTGATCTCGGAATACCGGCGGCTGAGCGCGATGCTGTATCCGGAATAAAGGCGGTCAAACTTTATTACTTCCAGGGAAGGCCCTATATCAGGACTGGTAACGGCCACAATTTTGTGAGCGTTCGTCGCAATCTCGACAATCCTGCGTACCGCACTACCACCTGCATCGAATGGTGGCCTGAGGACACCCTGGGCTTTGATGGTGACCGACTGCTATATGGCAAGGTTGCGGGAAGGATTATTACGGTGAAAGGGCCGTTGGGAGATGCCGCTTATAATAAAAAGGGACCTGTCGTTAATGTTTATTCAAAAGAAGATGATAGTGGTCCTGCAAGTTTCATTGCCGCTGAGGAGATTAAGGAACTGGTGAGAATGTACGGACTATCGGATGATCCGGCGCGCAAAGCGGCAATCATAAGCAGCATAAATGAAAGGGTGTTTTTGGCAATGTCTTGCCTTGGCCGGGAAGGAGGTAAAAAACTTTTGCATTCGCTCTTCCTGTCTATGGAGAAATTGGGAGGATACAGAGCTGATATTCTCTTTGAAGAAAACAGTGCCGTGGAACCACTATATAATCGCCGCCTGTATCGTTTCGATAAATATGATGTATATGGTATCGCTTTTTACCCCGGGAGTGAGAAGTATGGGGAGGATTCAAGAAATGGACTATTTGTCTGGTATTCACATACACACCGTTTGGATGCCTCTGCTCCGCCCCTGAAAGCCCCGGTTCTGGTCAAGGGAACGGACAATTATGATCCAAAGAACTGGCGGACCTTTCCGGTTTATTCTGGTTTTTCTACCGTGTTGTTCCCTAATGACCTTGAAGGAAGTAACAAATATGCGATATGGTGTACGAAAGACTCGACATACCTTGTTGAAACAATACTTCACCGAAGGGGTGTATATCGTCAGGAGAGCAGAGACGGAATATGCATACGTGTAAGCAATTCCGGGGAGACCTTATATCCAAAGTCCTGCTGGGGTATTCCACAGGATACCAAATATATGATATCGGGGCACGATAATGACTATATATGTCTTGTTACCGTATTTGACGCCCTGCCTCCGGGGGCTTCCAGAATCGATATCATCAAGGGCTTCGAAACGGCTGATTCCCACAATTCCTTCTTCAATGTGTCCATCTCGGAACTTCAGGACAATCAGCAATGCATGGTAGGTAAACCTTGGATTTTGAACAGACCCGACAAGGTGCGCAAATATATAGTTGACGGCCGCAATGCAACACAAGATGAAGCGAATTCCGTAAAGGATATAGAACATATAAAACTATGTCCGGACGGACAGTTATTCATCTTCTCCAAACTGCAGGAAGGAACAGATATCGAGCCGTATTATTTTGTTTCTTTTGACGAGTATGATACAATGATGCTCTTGGTGAAGATGCTCCCGAAGGGAACGGATGCCGATGCCTCTTATTCTTTGGAGCAGATCAGGAAAATGCTCAGAGTTTATAATGGGGTAGTTCCTGATTACTATATTGTAATCCTTGAAGAAGACTGCAGGATGGGTCTGCTGGATGAAGTCAGGGAGTCCCTTAAAATGAATATGATGACAACGGCAAAGACAGACAGGGAAGATATGTGGTCAAAGACTTCTCCTTTTCCTTTATCTTGTCCGGGGCATACCCTTGTTGAACATACCGTTCATCT
>ONFK01000207.1 GCA_900317065.1 uncultured Bacteroidales bacterium | reverse complement strand
GAAATGGCCCGTCAGTGAGATACTCCGCGAGCCGATGACTGCGGATGAGGAAGAAGGCATCCGCCTGACCGTCGAGAAGGCTGCGGACGCCGATATCATCGTCGCCGTGGTGGGAGAAGACAAGAACACCACCGGGGAGAGCCGTTCGCGAACCTCGCTCGACCTGCCCGGCCGCCAGCATGAGCTGCTGATGGCCCTGCACAAGACGGGCAAGCCCGTGGTGATGGTGCTCGTGAACGGCCAGCCTCTGACCGTCTGCTGGGAGGATGAGAATCTGCCCGCCATCCTGGAGATGTGGTTCCCCAACAACCAGGGCGGCACCGTGCTCGCGGAGACGCTCTTCGGCGACAACAATCCCGGTGGAAAACTTACCGTAACCTTCCCCAAGACGGTAGGCCAGATCGAGACCAACTTCCCCTTCAAGAAGGGCTCGGAGGGCGGACAGAACAGGATAGGGGATCCGAACGGATGGGGCGTCACGCGCGTCGTAGGCCCTCTCTATCCCTTCGGATACGGCCTGAGCTACACCGATTTCAGCTATTCCAATCTCGAAATCGACAAGAAGTTTGACGGCGGCGTCGACGTCAGCTTCGACCTTGCCAACACCGGAAGTTACGACGGAGACGAAGTCGTGCAGTTATATATAAGGGACAAATACAGTTCCGTCGTCACCTACGACTCCGTCCTGCGCGGTTTCGAGCGCGTGCCGCTGAAGGCGGGAGAGAAGAAGCGCGTGCAATTCTCCCTTGCCGCCAAGGACCTGAGTATACTCGGCAAGGATATGAAATGGTGCACGGAGGCGGGCGAGTTCGAAGTGCTGGTGGGTGCCAGCTCGGCCGACATCCGTCTGAACGGAAGCTTCAAGATCGAAAAGAACCTCGTCTTCGACTAATCCTCCAGCCACAGCAGCGGGTTCCTGACCGGGAGGTTGCGGAGGACCTCCGCATTCGTGGGGAAGTGCTCGAACTTCTCCCATGCCTGCAGGTATGCGTCGTCTCCGTAGCGGAGCCAGGCGAAGAGGAAGGCGGGCTGCGCGACGGGCCATTCATCCCAGTACATCACGTCCTTCGCGAAGGGCCAGCCGCCCTTGTCCTGCACGTACGGCAGCATGTAATCCACCGCTTTGCGAAGGCTATCCCAAAGGTCTTCCCCATCCTCCGAAAGGATATGGCAGAGGGTGGCCATCGCGTCGAGATTGAAGAGCGAATAGCCGTAGGGCTTGGTGCGGGCGAGTTCCTGGGGAAAGCTGCCGTCTTCCGCCATCTGCGTGGGGATGAAAACTTCCTTGAAGCGCTGCTTGCAGAGTTCCGTCATCTCCCTGTCGCCCGTGAATCTGGCGAAGGCCGCCGCCTGAAGGGCCCAGCAGGTGCCGTGGTTGTTGCTGGCGTTCATCTCGTCGATGCCGTATGGGTGGGTGGTCATCCACTGCAGGTACTGCGCGAACCACTGCCGCGCCCCCTCGACGCAATCGCTGCCGAGGACGTCTTCCAGACGGATCAGAGCCTGCGCGACCTCGATCAGATGTATGGTGTCGATGATGCCTATCCCGCGGCCGGTGACGCGTCCCTTGATGGCCTGGGCGTAGAGAAGGCTGGGGTTCATCCTGGTTTGTTCGTCGATGAACCATGCGCATACGTGTTTCCCGACGGCGTCGGCATACTCCTGCCTGCCCGTCAGCAGGTAGGCGGATGCGAGGGAACCCACCGCCATGCTGAAGTCTATCATCGCCTTCCTGTGCTCCGAGAAATTGTCCGGATTGCTCTCGCCGTCGCGCCTGATGTATGGCCCGTCGGGATTCTCCGGATCCGGCCACCAGTAATCGCCCTCGGAATAGAAGTCGTGAATGCCACCGGCGCTGCGCTCCGCGACGAAGCCGGTCACGGTCACCGGCTCCCTGTCCAGCCATTTCCCGGCCTGCTCCAGGATACCTTCTTTCAGCACCGACGATACCACCCTTTCCGGGCTTTTGCAGCCCGCCGTCATAGCGAGGGCGAGCAGACAGGCGAGGATTATTGAACGTTTCATTCCGTGAGTGTTATTAATTCAAGTAAATATAAGAAAATCAGCCGGTAAAAACAAAAACACTTCCCTGACCATAGCGTTAAATGTTGTAGGTTGTGTCTTTGAGTGCTTTCATGCGCTCTGCAGAGCGCCGGCGGAGGGCGTGTCTGACAAAGGAGGACATACTAGCCCGGGAGCCGCAGGGGTGTGTGAGGGGGCGGCGCCTAAGAGTTTTATAGAAGACAGACCGAGAAATTGGAATTTATCTCCCAATCTTCTTGATAAGCGTCAAATCACCACTGGATAGGGCTTCAAAGTTTGCCTCAATTTTCTCGATATCCCAGTCCCACCACTTCAGTTCCAGAAGGTAGGCGATGAATTCGTCGTCGAAGCGTTTCCGGATTACCTTGCAGGGATTTCCGGCGGCAACAGCGTAAGGTGGAATATCAGAGGCCACAACTGAATTGGCACCGATGATGGCTCCGTCTCCGATATGGACGCCAGGCATCACGGTTACGTTCTGGCCAATCCAGACATCGTTTCCCACAACTGTGTCACCCTTCAAGGGAAGTTCATCCTTCACCGGTGCAATGGCTGAACCCCAGTCTCCGCCCATTATATAGAACGGGTAGGTGGTCACTCCATCCATTCTGTGATTGGCGCCGTTCATCACGAACTCGATGCCTTTGGCAATGGCGCAGAACCTCCCGATAATCAGTTTGTCTCCTATGAAATCGTAGAAGTGCGTCACATGCTTCTCGAACTGATCCGCACCGTCCACATCGTCATAGTAGGTGTAGTCTCCGATGATGATACGAGGATTCTTCACCACATTCTTGATAAAGCATAGTCTGGGCAGATTTGGATTCGGGAATGCCACATTCGGGTCAGGCCTGTTGAATATCTTGCTCATGATGGTAAATTCCGATTTAACGGCCTAAAGTTAATCATTATCCGCCATATGCCCAAACGAAAGGCCCCCTGGAGCGATTCCAGAGGGCCTGACAGGTTCAGGTCTCAGTACCGGAGACTACGGCTCACCGCCACCGGCCGCAGCAGCGGCCCACTTGACTTCTGCCAGCATGGTGCCGGACTTCTCGCCGGTGCTGGAGTTGACGTAGTAGTAGCGGAAGAAGATCTTCGGGGCCGCAGCGCTGGGGGCGCCGTACTTGGCCACGTAGTCCGCACGGATGTCGATGGCCTCGGCGGTGGGCTCTTCCACGAGCTTGATGCCGGAAGCCTTGGCATGGGCGCGAGTCACACCGTTGGACTGGCCTTCGGTGGCCTCGATGACCAGGTAGATGCCGCCGTTGTCGGCGAGGGCCTGGTCAAGCTTGAAGGTGAAGGTTTCACCCTGGCAGACGATGGTGGCGCCCGAGGGGTTCTCCACACCGACGAGCTCGGGAGGAGTCACGGAGGGCTGGCCACCGCAGGCGACGATCCAGTAGTTGAGACGGGTGAACAGGTTGGCGCCGCTGATCTTGGCCTTGGAGCCCAGGACGCTGCGGCCTTCCTGCGAGAGGGCCAGCTTGTTCCA
>ONFK01000014.1 GCA_900317065.1 uncultured Bacteroidales bacterium | reverse complement strand
AACCTACGCAGCAAAACGGCTATACGCACTTCTAATACCCGGTATTTCACAGATCCTTCCATTGCTTCTGCCAGTTTAGGTCTAGGCCCGAATGACCTTCTGAACGACTTCAACACCTTCGGGCTCCTGTTTGAGACGCTCGCTGTCAGAGACCTGAGAACCTATGCAGATGCCCTGATGGGAAAGGTTGCACATTATCGCGACGTTACGAACCTCGAATGCGATGCGGTAGTCCACCTGCGAGACGGCAACTATGGCCTTATTGAGATTAAAATCGGCGGTGACAACCTCATCGATGAGGGCGCAAATTCACTTAAGAAGCTCCGCGACAAGATTGACACCACCAAAATGAAGAAACCTTCCTTCCTGATGGTTCTCATCGGCATCGGTGAGCTTGCTTACCGTCGTGACGACGGTGTATATGTGGTTCCGCTTGGTTGCCTGAAGGATTAACCTATCTTCTTAGTATGCAAAACGGGCGTTTTTGCATACAAGTGACCGGTTTTTAGCTGGTTTGTATGCAGAAAGGCCTGTTTTGCATACAAGTGGTTGGTTTTTGGATGGTTTGTATGCAGGAATGGCGGTTTTGCATACGGATTGGGAAGAAAACCATCAGACTGTTGAAAACCTGGGCTGCGGCATGAAACGCAAAAAGGCAGCTGAATGGCTGCCTTTTTGTGGTCCCTGTAGGGCATGATCCTACGACCCCCTGATTATGAGTCAGATGCTCTAACCAACTGAGCTAAGGGACCGTTTGCCCGATCAGGCCGGGCTTGACGACCTTGAGGCGCGTCAGACCTTGATCTCAACCTCTACACCGGAGGGGAGCTCGAGCTTCATGAGAGCGTCAACAGTCTTGCCGTTGGAGTCCTCGATGTCGAGCAGCCTGCGGTATGAATCGAGCTCGAACTGCTCGCGGGCCTTCTTGTTTACGAAGGTCGAGCGGTTCACTGTGAAGATCTTCTTGTTCGTGGGGAGCGGAATAGGACCGATCACCCGCGCACCGGTGCTCTTCACGGTCTCAACGATCTTGGCTGCGGATTTGTCCACGAGCATGTGATCGAAAGACTTGAGTTTAATTCTGATTTTTTGGCTCATATTGCAAATTTAATAATTATTCGTCATCTGAAGGCAGACGGTATCCACTTTTTTCGATAATATCTTTCGCCATCGCCGCAGGAACGGGGTCGTAGTGGTCGAAGGTCATTGTCGAAGTCGCACGTCCGGAAGAAAGGGTACGGAGAACCGTAACGTATCCGAACTGCTCTGCGAGAGGAACGTATGCCTTGATAATCCTTGCACCGTTGGCAGTGCTGTCCATGTTCACGATCTGGCCGCGGCGGCGGTTGAGGTCGCCCACGATATCGCCCATATAGTCTTCGGGTGTCACCACCTCGAGGCTCATGATGGGCTCCAGGAGAACAGGATTGCACTTCGGGCACGCGTGCCTGAATGCCATACGGCCTGCAAGTTCGAATGATAACTGGTCTGAATCCACAGGGTGGTAGGAACCGTCGAGCAGGGTGACCTTGAGGCTCTGCACTTCGTAGCCGGCGAGAACGCCGTTCGCCATTGCAGACTCGAAGCCCTTCTGCACGGAAGGAATGAATTCCTTGGGAACGTTTCCGCCCTTGACGGCGCTCTCGAACTGAAGTCCGGTGACGCCGGGATCCGCGGGACCAATTTCAACAATGATATCGGCAAACTTGCCGCGTCCGCCCGTCTGCTTCTTGAATACCTCGCGAAGCTGGGTGGAAGTGGTGACCGCTTCTTTGTAGTTGACCATGGGAGCACCCTGGTTGATGTCCACTCCGAACTCGCGGCGCAGACGGTCGACAATGATGTCGAGGTGCAGTTCTCCCATTCCGCTGATGATGGTCTGGCCGGTCTCAGCATCGGACTTGACAGTGAAGGTAGGATCCTCCTCCGCCAACTTTCCGAGGGCGATTCCGAGCTTGTCAAGATCCTGCTGGGTCTTGGGCTCGATGGCTATACCGATAACGGGATCGGGGAATTCCATGGATTCCAGGGCAAGTTTGTGACTCTCGTCGCAGATGGTATCTCCTGTGCGGAGATCCTTGAATCCAACTGCGGCGCAGATGTCTCCCGCCTCCACGAAATCGATAGGATTCTGGTGGTTGGAGTGCATCTGATAGAGCCTGGCCACGCGCTCCTTCTTGCCCGTACGGGAATTGACCACGTACGAACCGGCGTCGAGGTGACCTGAATATGCCCTGAGATAAGCCAGACGGCCTACATAGGGATCTGTTGCAATCTTGAACACGAGTGCGCAGAACGGGCCCTGGGCAGTGGGCTGAAGCTCAATTACCTGCCCGTTGTGGGTGTTCGTCGCCTTGGTGTGGCCGATGTCCCAGGGAGAAGGGAGGTAGCGGACTACCGCATCGAGGAGGAACTGGATGCCCTTGTTCTTGTAGGAAGATCCGCAGGTCGCAGGGACGATCTTCATTTCGATCGTGCCCTTGCGGAGCGCAGCGATGATTTCCTCCTCGGTAAGGGAAGCAGGATCCTCGAAGTATTTCTCCATCAGGGAGTCGTCACAATCGACCGCAGCCTCTACGAGACGGTCTCTCCAGGTTTCGACCTCCTCCTGCATTTCTGCAGGCACTTCGCGCACATCATAATTTACCAGGTCTTCGCCGGTATTGTAGATGTACGCTTTGCGTGAGATCAAGTCGACAATACCGGCGAATGTTTCTTCTCCGCCGATAGGGAGACTTATAGGTACGGCCGTGGCCCCCAGTTTGTTTTTGATATCCTCAACACAACCGAGGAAGTCCGCACCAACGCGGTCCATCTTGTTGACGTATGCAATCTTTGGTACTCCGTATTTGTCGGCCTGGCGCCAGACAGTCTCACTCTGAGGCTGCACCTTGCCTACGGCGTCGAACGTGGCGATCGTGCCGTCGAGCACGCGGAGCGAACGCTCCACCTCGACGGTGAAGTCCACGTGGCCGGGAGTGTCTATCAGGTTGATCTGAAAGACCTTTCCGGCGTAGTGCCAAAAGGCGGTAGTGGCAGCAGAGGTGATGGTAATTCCCCTCTCCTGCTCCTGGACCATCCAGTCCATCGTGGCGGCGCCATCGTGCACTTCCCCGATCTTGTGCGTCTTTCCCGTGTAGAACAGGATGCGCTCCGAGGTCGTGGTCTTGCCGGCATCGATGTGCGCCATGATGCCGATATTGCGGGTAAAATGTAAATCCCTTCCAGCCATCTAACTAACTAACCAAAAACTAGAAACGGAAGTGTGCGAATGCCTTGTTGGCTTCTGCCATGCGGTGCATATCCTCTTTACGCTTGAATGCACCACCTTCATTGTTGTAACCCGCTACGATTTCTGCAGCGAGTTTCTCTGCCATCGAGTGGCCGGAACGCTTGCGGGCGAATTGTATCATATTCTTCATTGCGAGAGATACTTTACGCTCCGGACGCAACTCTGTCGGCACCTGGAAGTTGGCACCGCCGATACGGCGTGACTTGACCTCGATCTGAGGTGTCACGTTCTCGAGAGCCTGCCTCCAAATATCGAGAGGAGCCTTGTCAGAATCCTTCATCTTCTCGCCTACCATGTCAATGGCATCGTAAAAAATAGAATACGCGATACTCTTCTTCCCCTGCAACATAAGGTTGTTCACGAAACGAGTGACCTCGATGTCGTGGAACTTGGGATCAGGAAGTAGAATCCTCTTCTTAGGCTTTGCTTTTCTCATAACTGAAAAAATTAATGATTAAACACCCGACGGCTACTTCTTCGGCCTCTTGGCGCCGTAGAGGGAGCGGGACTGGGTCCTGCCTTCTACGCCAGCCGTGTCCAAAGCGCCGCGAAGGATGTGGTAACGTACGCCGGGGAGGTCTTTCACACGACCGCCGCGAACCAGCACGATGCTGTGTTCCTGGAGGTTGTGGCCCTCGCCCGGGATGTAGGCGTTCACCTCTTTAGCGTTGGAGAGACGTACACGGGCAACCTTACGCATTGCTGAGTTAGGTTTCTTAGGGGTAGTTGTATACACCCTGACGCATACGCCGCGCTTCTGAGGGCACGCATCCAATGCGCGAGACTTGCTCTTCACTTCGAGAGTCTCACGTCCTTTGCGAACCAATTGTTGAATTGTCGGCATAAATAAATAATTAAAAAAAAACACCCCCATAAAAAAGGGGGTGCAAATATACGGAAAAAATTTTATAATGCAACGAATTCTATGTCCTTGAGGGCTTTTTCGCGCAGCGCCGGGTCTTTTTCGCAGGCCGAATCGAGCAATTTCTTCGCTTCCTTCAACTTTCCCCTGCGGGCGGCGATGACCGCGCGGTAATAATCCGCCCTGGCTCCTTCCACATTCTTGAGAGCCGATTCGGCGGCATCGAGTTCGCCGCACATGATGTTGGCGATAGCCTCGTTGACATCTCCCGCACCCTTAAGTTTGTCGGCAGCGGTGTGATAATCACCCTTAGAAAGGGCCACGATGCCGAGATTCTTTTCCGCGCAGGCGTTGCCCGACTTCTCGAAGTGCTCTGCGGCCTTGTCGAAGTTGCCGCGGCGGAGCTCGACGACGCCGAGGGCGTTCTGCACATCAGGATCGTTCTGGTCCTTCATCTGCTGCAGATACATTTCGGTGACGGCGTGGGAGCCCTGGTCGAGTTTGAGGATGGCGAGGTCGTAGCGGCCTACCTGGGAGTTGTAGCGCTCGGCTGCCGCCCTGTAGAAGAGTTCCTTGCGTTCGGGGTCCTCGGAGGTGGCGGCAATGCGCAGCACCGCGGGTTCGTCCACCAGATAGAGGAGCTTGCGGTCGGCAAGGCGCTGGAGCTCGGCATCGGTGTAGTTTTCGTATTCCACCTCGGTCACAAAGCGCGAACGGCGGAGTTCGGGAAGGACCTCCTTCTTGAGCTCGGTGAAGATCTGGCTCATGTTGCGGATCTCGCTCTCGCGCACCTCGGGATCGTTGTACATCGAGAGCACGCGGAGGATGAGGTCCTTGTCTTCGATGTTGGACTTGGCGACGGCTTCCTGGAAGCCTTCCCAGTCCTGACCCACGCTCTGGACGTCGGGAGTGCCGGCATCAAGGTTCTTGGAGACGGAGCCCCAGGCCTTCTTCGCAGCGTCCGAACGCTCCTTGGAGAGCTTCGCGTTGCGCTCCTCGCCGCCTTCGGGAGATGCGTAGGAAATGATCTTCACGTCCTTGATCTTCGCACGGTCGTTCTCGGCGAGCTCGGCAAGTTCTTCCTTGTATTCCCTGAAGGACACGCCGGAGAGTTCGCTGTTCTTCACCGCGGAGGAGTTCACGTCGTAGTGGATCTGACCCTCGCTGGTCTTGGTGTATGAGTGCTGATATCCGTCTTCCTTGTATTCATAGTAGCCGACCGTGGAGAAATCGTTGCCGGTGAGGATGACACCGTCGGCGACCTTGCGGCTGGGGAGGGCGATGGTCTTGTCTTTATAGGTGGCCACGCTGCGAAGTTCGAGGTAGCACTTCTTCATGCCCTCTACGAAGGGTATGGTGAAATTCTCCACCACCGAGCCGCCTTCGTTGGAAATCACCTTGTTGTTCTCACGGACGGCCGAACCCTGATAGCGGAATACGGGGCCGGCAGCCTCGCCGCCTTCGTAGACTATGACGGGGGTAACGGCAAGTTTGCTTTCGGGGGCGAAATATGCGGCGGGATAGTCGACGGTAATGCTGACAGGGATCTCGTTGTTGATGACGGTGAGAACCTCGGGGACGCAACTTACGCCGACATTGGCGGCGGCGTCAGCCATCTGTTGTGCGGAATTCTTGTTGCAGGCAGCCAGGGCCGAAACCAGAGCGGCGACTGCGAAAATCTTGGTAATTTTCATAATTGTTCGTATTGGGAATACAAATATAGGAAAAAATACGATATGCACAGCACGAATAAAGAAGCCGCCGATTGGCGACTTCTTTATACGTAATCACTTGTAAATCACTTACTCTGCCTCGGTGGTGGGAGCAGCCTGCTCGATGGGGGCGGTGGGGAACTCGGGCTGTGCGGCGGCCTCGGTGTTATCAAGTTCGTTGGTGATGTCCATTCCGCTGTTGTTGCTGCGGGCGGAGAACGAAGCGAAAATTGATACGACGAGGATGAAGACTACAAGACCCCAGGTGATCTTCTCGAGGATGTCGGCTGTCTGGCGCACGCCGAAGGTCTGGTTGCCGGCCACGAAATTGCTGGCAAGGCCTTCGCCCTTTCCGTTCTGGAGAAGGACTACACCGATAAGCAGGAGGCTCGCCAAAACGATGAGCACTGTCAGGATTGTAAATACTGCGTTCATATACTAATTTTTTAATTTTTCGATAAGGGATGCAAAGTAAGCACTTTTTTCCGGGAATCGCAAACTTAAGCGCGAATAAATTTGTGCCGCCTGCTCCGGATAGCCCTGGTCTGCATAGATTTGGGCGAGAGTTTCGGTAAAGAAGGCGTTGATGGCGTCGCCGGATTCGGCATCGTTCGGGACGGCCACATCCGCAGCATCCGGCTTTTCCTGGGCCATGGAGCCGAAGGCGTTGTCGCCGTCCTGCCGGACCGCGGCATACTGCTGGGCGGAAAAATAGTCGCCTCCCACCACTATCACGCGCCGGGGCGCACCCTCGTCCCTGATCTCTCCTACACCTTCATCTATATACGCGCGCAGGAGTTCCTTTACCTGGAGGTCCGAATAGTCGGCCTTGTGCCCCTTGTGGGCGAGCCCGGCAATGATGCGGCGCGAGCCGATGTAGAGAGCGGCGTCGGCGTAGCGCTCGTCGCTCCAGGCGCCTTCGCCCAGCTCGGACATCCTGCGGCAGAGTTCCTTGCGGGCTCCGCCGAACCAGGGATAGAGGTTCACCACGCCGTTGAGTTCGTCGAGGTTGAGTTTCTTGAGATCGATGTAATCTTTTTCTACCATTGTGCGACGGTTGCGTTGAAGATGTCTTCTATGATTTTCTCGATGATCTCGGCGCAGAGGGCGCTCTCCACCGCGTCGAGCGAATTGGTGGAATCGTAGTCGGCATAAGCCGAAAAGCTCTTTCCGGTAAAACTGTCCTCAGGATGCTTGACATTGTTGAAATCGACCTTCACCACCACGGTCAGGCGGTTCTGCGCGGCGACTTCATCCGCCGTGACGGCCGAAGCCTGCACGTCGTATCCGCTTATCTCGCCTATGATTTCGAGGTCCCCGTCCATCTCCACCTGCTCCAGGCTGGTCATGCGGCGGAAACGCGTGCGGAGTTCCTCGGAGATGTCGTTCGCAAGCGAAGGGTTCACCCGCAGGGCCTTGTACTCGAAGGTCGGGATGCAGATGGTGTGCACGTCCGGATCGATGGAGGTGCCGGAGAAGGAGTAGGTCACCCGGCATCCAGCCAGGCAGAGGACGGCCGCAATTATGTAGAGAGCTTTTTTCATTTCTTGTTCTTTGCGAGTTTGCGGTACACCGTGCGCTCGGAGATACCCAGCTCGGCTGCCGCGGCCTTGACGTTGCCTCCGTGCTTCTCGAGGGCCTTCTCTATGAGTTCGCCGGTATTCTTGCGTATGCTGAGTTCTTCGCTCTGCTCCTGCCATTCGGCATCGTCGTCATTCTCGGCGCCCAGCCGTTCTCTGCCGACCAGCCTGTCGCTGCCGGCCTGTTCCGGAATCTGCCTGACGGTGCCGCCTTCGAGGGCCTTCACCCTCTCGGTCAGCGCATCCACCTCGCCCTTGAGGTCCAGCAGGGCCTTCACCAGCACGCGCTTGTCTTCCTCCGCCATGCTTCCGCCCGTTGCTGCGGGAGATGCGATCTGCGGGAGCAGGGTATCCTTTTCGTCGGGGATGTAGGGTGCGAGTTCGCGCGCTCCGAGTTCGATGCGCTCCGACTCCAGGGTGGCCGGACGCGACTCCAGCGCGGTAACCGTCTCCGCAACGTTCTTCAGCTGGCGGATGTTGCCGGGCCAGCGGTAGCCCTTGAGCAGGGAGATGGCGTCGATGGAGAGGCTGACCTTGCGCAGGCCAAAGCGCTGTGCGAAGTCCGACGTGAACTTGCGGAAGAGCAGGTAGATGTCGTCCTTGCGCTCGCGCAGCGACGGCATTGTGATGCGGGCGGCGTTCAGGCGGTAGTAGAGATCCTCGCGGAAGCGGCCCTGTTGCACGGCGGTGTAGAGGTTCACGTTGGTAGCCGCGACTATGCGCACGTCCGTCTTCTCCACCTTCGAGGAGCCCACCTTGATGAACTCGCCGCTCTGCAGCACGCGAAGCAGCATCGCCTGAGTCTCCTTGGGGAGTTCGCCTATCTCGTCGAGGAAGAGGGTGCCGCCGTTTGCCTCCTCGAAATAGCCCTTGCGCTCGCCCACGGCCCCGGTGAAAGCCCCTTTCTCGTGGCCGAACAGCTCGGCGTTGATGGTGCCTTCGGGGATGGCGCCGCAGTTGACCGCCAGATAGCGGCCGTTCTTGCGGCGGCTGAACTGATGAATTATCTGGGGGATGTTCTCCTTGCCGACGCCGCTCTCGCCGCTCACCAGCACGGTAAGGTCGGTGGGTGCTACCGCCACCGCCGTTTCCAGCGCATGGTTCAGCGCAGCGTCGTTTCCTATGATGTCGAACTTATTCTTAAGTCGCTGAAGTTCCTGTGTATCCATATACATCGCAAATATACGAAGATTTGCTGACATTTTGTCACAGGTCCGTATTTTGACCAAGCTTGTTTTGCCGGGAAGGACCGGCGAAAGGAGGACAGATTATGGAAAACAAATACGAATTCTTGAGCAAATACGCCATCGACCTGAACGACAGGGCGGCGAAGGGCAAGTTGGACCCGGTGATCGGGCGCGATGACGAGATCCGGCGTGTGCTGCAGATACTGAGCAGGCGCACCAAGAACAATCCTATCCTGGTTGGCGAGCCGGGCGTGGGCAAGACCGCCATCTCCGAAGGCATAGCCACCAAGATAGTCAACGGCCAGGTGCCGGAGAACCTTAAATCCAAGAAGGTCTACTCGCTCGACATGGGCGCGCTGATCGCAGGCGCGAAATACCAGGGAGAGTTCGAGGAAAGGCTCAAAGGTGTAGTCAAGGAAGTGGTGGAGAGCGACGGAGAGATCATCCTCTTCATCGATGAAATCCACACCCTCGTGGGTGCCGGGCGCTCTTCCGGCGCAATGGACGCGTCCAACATCCTCAAGCCGGCACTGGCGCGAGGCGAGCTCCGCACAATCGGTTCCACCACTCTCGACGAATACCAGAAATACTTCGAGCAGGACAAGGCCCTCGAGCGCCGTTTCCAGAAGGTGATGGTGGATGAGCCGAGCCCCGCCGAGAGCATCAGCATCCTGCGAGGCCTGAAAGAGAAATACGAGAACCACCACAAGGTGCGCATCGAGGACGACGCCCTGATAGCGGCCGTCAACCTCAGCCACCGCTACATCAACAACCGTTTCCTGCCGGACAAGGCCATCGACCTGATAGACGAGGCGGCGAGCAAGCTCCGTCTGGAAATGAACTCCGTGCCTGAGCCCATCGACGACCTCAACTCGAAGATACGCCAGCTCGAAATCGAGAAGGAGGCCGTGAAGCGCGAGAGCACCTCGCTGAAAGCCGAGAAGATAGACTCCGAACTGACGGAACTGAAGGCCAAACGCGAAGAGCTGATGAAGCGCTGGAGTTCCGAGAAGGAGATAGTGGCCGACCTGCAGAAGGCCCGCCAGGAGATTGAGGACGACGAGAACGAGGCCCGCATCGCCGAGCGCCAGGGCAACTACGGCAAGGTTGCGGAATTGCGCTACGGCAAGATAGCCCAGGCTCGCGCCCGGATCGAAGAACTCACCAGGAAGCAGGCGGACATCAAGAATCCAATCATCAACGAGGCGGTGGGCCCCGAGGACATCGCGGAGGTGGTAGCCCGCTGGACAGGCATCCCGGTGAACCGCATGCTGGAAAGCGAAAAGGAGAAACTCCTGCGCATGGAGAGCGAACTGCACAAGAGAGTGGTGGGCCAGGACAAGGCCATCGCCGCCGTTTCAGACGCAGTGCGACGCTCGCGTGCCGGGCTCAGCAACGAGCACAGGCCCATCGGATCCTTCCTCTTCCTCGGCACCACCGGCGTGGGCAAGACCGAGCTGGCGAAGGCCCTTGCGGAGTTCCTCTTCAACGACGAGACGATGATGACCCGTATCGACATGAGCGAGTATCAGGAGTCGCACACCGTCAGCCGACTGATCGGTGCGCCTCCGGGATATGTGGGATACGATGAGGGCGGCCAGCTGACCGAGGCGGTGCGCCGCAAACCCTATTCGGTAGTGTTGCTCGACGAGATCGAGAAGGCGCATCCGGACGTGTTCAACATCCTGCTGCAGGTGCTGGACGACGGGCGTCTGACCGACAATAAGGGCCGCACAGTGGACTTCAAGAACACCATCCTCATAATGACTTCCAACCTCAAGGAGGAGGAGCTGCGCCTGCGCATGAGGCCGGAGTTCCTCAACAGGATAGACGAGATCGTGGTGTTCGACGCTCTGACAAAGGAGAATATCCGGGAAATCGTGCACATACAGATGGGCATTCTCCAGCGCAAGCTCGAAGAGGACAACGTCCGCCTGACCTACACCCGCGCCTTCGAGGACGACATGGTGGAGAACGGCTACGATCCCGTCTTCGGCGCCCGCCCGGTGAAGAGGCTCATCCAGCGCGAGCTGGTGAACAAACTCGCCCGCGAGATACTGGAAGGCAAGATAAGGAAGGATTCCGCCATCGAAGTCGACAGCGTGGACGGCCAGACGGTGCTGAGGAACGCGTGACGGGGCGGAAGAGGCGCTTTGGCAGCAATCTAAATAAACAGACCCAGCCGTTTTTGGCTGGGTCTATTTATTTAATTTATTGTGATACAACTATTTACGCATTGTATGCAAATTGAATCAACAACTTAGTCCTTTACAAATGTCATCCCCCCTTGGAACACCTTTGCATACGCAGCACCACCCTGATCGGCTTGAGTGTAAGCATAGACGCTCTTTTGAGATCGAATTAAATTTGCTCCTGACGTCGCAGAGGCCTTGTACCTATTCACAAGCAGACCTACAACACTGTATAAAGGGTATGCTGTACACATGGCAGTTCCTGAGAAGGATGCGGTTATACCGCCGTCAGAGATAACAGTGGGACAAGGGAAATAAAAAGAACCACCATTTCCAAATCCCAATTGCCATGGCTGATTTATTGTTTTTCCATTAGACACGGCATTATTAACATTTCTCAATTCCGTGGCAAATGCAAGATACTCTCCTTCATACGCAGTTCCAGTCCCTTGCAAATAGCTTTTATTCTCGATATATGGCTGAAAAGAAACTGATTTGGAGGCATAGGAAATAACGACCTTTGCCGGCATGTTCAATCCATCAATTAGACCGGCAATATTAAGCTGGTTTTCTGCCCCAGTGTAGGTAATGGTCAAATTGGTCTTGGTTCCAGCCCCGCTACCAGGTGCTGTCCAAGTCTCATCATACCAGCTACCACTCTTTTTCCCAGATAGAGTCCCGGCATAACCTACAGGATTTCCACCTGTTCCAGCTGATGTCGAAGTTGCTTTTATTGCGGAACCATGGCTACCGGGGACGCGAGTGTCGGCGGTTAATTTCCAGCTTCCTGCAAAATCCTTGGCCTCTATCTGCGTGATTTTAATGGTCTTTCCATCTTCAAATGTAAGGGTACGTACCTTGGGAGAGCCGGATGTATTGGCATCCCAGGCGACAACGCCGGTAGTGGAATCATAGGACATTCCTGCCGGAGTACTCTCCGCCGTTTTGCCCTTTTCATAGTTAATGGAAGCCGCGTCGTCAGATGTCCATTTATCAACATTGTCATATGCGGAAATCACCAGATCGCGGCGCAATCTGTAGACTTTTCCTGCTTCTATGGTCTTGGCTGCATTTACGCTAACGCTGCATATCTTCCCATCTACTTTGGCCTGTAGTGGCGCACTATCAAACACTGTCCCTTCCCACACCGTAATATATGCGGTTGCAACCTGACCTGAAACGGAAGCTGGATGAAATTTAATAGGCCCCGTTTCGGTACTGCTTCCAGGTTCGCCCCATGAAATGTGTACCTTATTTTTTAGCGCTGGGGTAGTATTGTCTATTGTTATTTCCGTAGACTCATCTGCGGTAGGCACAACTCCATCAGGGAACGTGATTTCGAACTTGATTAGGCTCGTTTTATACTCAAAATCAACATCAGCAATATAATTACCTTCACCATCTTTTGTCATAGAAGCGATATCAGCATGACCGACAATTACGTGCAGCAAGTTTGCATCTTCCAATCTTCCGGACTGTTCTTTTAAATCACAAAAAGTTGGCGTTGAATTATATGTGATCGGTGTTACATTGTTATCCAGATAAAAAAAGATATTGGTCGCTTCAGCAGGAATCTGTAAACAATCCGATGTAAAGGATGCCGATTTGTTTGCGTTTTTTAGAGTTGACTCGTCCAATGGCATAAACATACGCGAGGCTGTTTTTCCTTCTTTGTCAGTATAATTCAGCATTTCTGCACCTTTTCGGAAATAACCCCACAAATGGTCTGTCTCATCCTGAAAAGTCAAAGAGTATCCACCAGTACCATTTTCGGTGAATGTCAGTTTAGTTTCAGGATTTGTAGCCCTGACTATGAGTTTACTTCCTACGATTTCTTCTGTAATTCCGTTCTCCGAGATTTCTTTTGTACACGAGAACAATGAGGCGGCGATAGCCAGAATAGATAACACTTTCTTAGTCATAATCCTTTCCTCCTTAATTAAAGATCTCCACCAAAACCCAAATCCAACTTATCACCCAGATCGACTTGCACATCATCAAGTCCACTCTGGCATAGAGGACCATGAACAGAAATGTTAATCACCACGCAATCTGGTGATTCATAGGGACTTACCCCCACCCAACGCATTCTTCCGTCAGGGTTTGAGACTTTTGTTTTTAACATCTTACTATTGGTTAGAAAATATTAGCTATGTTATATGTGGTTTCAAATATAGGGTTTTATTTGAAAAGATGTACCTTTAATTATGGTTAAATAACTCGCATTAATTCTTTGACCGGGAGCAGCCCGACTTTACCACAATACTATATAAATACCAGCAAATCAGCGCTTACACAACACACTTTATATTGTTCATTGTCCGTAAACTGAATCAGGATTTGAAGGTCGCTCTGGCGTTAGGCGGCGAAGGATCCATCAGGCTGCAAAACACCGGAATTGCATGCAAAACGGGCTTATTTGCATACGGACCGCGGAAGGAGGAACGGATGAGGCGAAACGGAGTGGGTGGAACGGTGGGGCGGTCAGGTCATTTCCGGCGGTCCACCCATTTCCAGAGAAGCCACATGAGGGCGCCCCACACAAAGAAGAGGGCGTAGTGGATCCATTTGGGGACGGATGTGGTGTACGCCGCGCGGTCGGAGAGGTCCTGGATTGCAGGGTCGTCGGCATAGAAGTAGGCGCCGGCGCCGAAATCGTAGTCGGGGCTGAGGCCCAGGCGGTTCCACATTATATAGAGGGCCAGACATAAAGTGACGACCGCCAGAATGACGGTCGCCCACTTTAGTATCTTTCGGGATTTCTTCACTACTTATACAAATCCAGGACGGGAACCTCGAAGACGACTCCGCTGAGCAGGAACCACACTGCGAAGAGGGTGAGGGCGATGTTGAACAACTGGCCTACCACATAGAGCCAGAGGATCTTGCCGCCCTGCATCTGCTTGATCAGGGATTTGAAGTTGGTATCGAGTCCAATGCTGGTGAATGCAAGCACGAAAGCCCAGTTCTTGTACTGGTCGAGCACGCCGTTGATGGCCTTCACTTCGGCGCCGCCGACAGCGGGCAGAAGGATGAAGGATGCAACCAGCGAAGCCACGAAGAAGCCGATGATGAACTTGGGGAAGCGGGTCCAGATCTCGCCTGCGCCCACCTTGCTGTCACCGCTCTTGTCGACGCGGGTGGCGAAGAAGATGGCAACGAAGAAGGCGATGAATCCGATGAGGATGTTCTGGATGCTCTTCACGAGCACGGCGGCCTGCTCCGCCTCGGGGCCGAGGGCGTTGCCTGCAAGCACCACGGCGCCGGTGCTGTCGACCGTTCCGCCGATCAGCGAACCGCCCATCAGCTGGTTCATTCCGCAAGCCTTGATGATCATGGGCTCGAACACCATCATCAGGATGGTGAAGATGATGGAGATGGAGATCGCGATGCCGAGGTCGTTCTTCTTGGCGCCGGCGGCCGCGCCCGTGGCGATGGCCGCGGAGGTGCCGCAGACGGACGTCGCCGAGGCGAGGGTGATCACGAGCGGCTTGTTGTCCATCTTGAGGACCTTCGTGCCGAACCACCACATGAAGATGATGACTATGGGGGTGACTATCCAGGCGATGCCGAGGCCGTAGAGGCCGAACTTGGCGATGTTGCTGAACAGCACGCTGAAGCCCATGATCACCAGACCGGTCTTGATGTAGAACTCGGTGCGGATGGCGGGCTTGAGCCACTCGGGAGTGCCTACCGTATTGGAAATCAGAAGGCCTACGAGCAGAGCCCAGAACGCCCATTCAAGATAGCGGTTGAGGGTGAATTCGGCGCTGATGAGGCGCACGACGATGGCGAGCACGAAGAGCACGACGAATGCAGGGATGAATTTCTTGAGTTTCTCTCCCTGGAGCTTCA
>ONFK01000044.1 GCA_900317065.1 uncultured Bacteroidales bacterium | reverse complement strand
AAGCAGGGCGATGTGGTCCCCGAAGAGATTGCGTATATCGTCGATGGTATAGTCGGTATCTTCCACCACGTCGTGAAGAAGGGCGGCAGAGATGGATTTGTAACCGAGACCTATCTCTTCGCAGACAATCTCGGCCACCTGGATGGGGTGCAGGATGTATGGCTCTCCGGAACGGCGCCGCACGTGCCTGTGTGCCTGATTCGCAAAATCGAACGCCTTGCGGACCACGGCCAGTTCTTCTTCGTCACGGCAGCGCACGGAAGCTTCGGCATACAACCTGTTCCACTCCTTGCGAATCAGATTGTAGTCCTTTATCGTGAATTTGGAAATACCGCTCATAAAGCATTCTTGTATTCGTCCTGGAGCGCATAGGTAAGCTGAGCTCCGTACATGATGATCTGGAAACTGTAATTCAGCCAGATGAGGAAGAGAGGGATGGCCGCGATTACCCCGTATACGGCATTCAGACGGCTTACGAACACCTGGGTCTCGAGGTAAACATACTGGAAGAGGCAGAAAATCGCGCCTGAAAACAGGGCGGCCATCAGGGCATGCCTGTACACCACGTAGCAGGCGGGAATATACTTGTATGCTGCCGACAGCGTAAATACAACGATGGCATAGAAGAGCAGCCAGCCTACAAAGCGGGAAAGATGCTCCGCATCCAGTCCTATGAGCGATACCGCATTGGAATAAAGGGCGATGCCGTATGCGAATATGATTACGATGAAGGGCAGCAGGACTAGCAGTCCGATGTAAAAACCGAAACGTTTGTATGTCTTGCGGGGGATCTTGCGTATGCCCCACACGTTGTTGAACACTCTCTCTGTCTGGAACATGAGCCAGATGACCGTCCAGAGGAAGAGTATCGCCGATGCGAATCCCACGGGGCCGGACTGTGCCGAGGCGATGATGTTGTCCGCCTTGGATATTGCTATGTTTACCAGATCCAGGTTGTTGGGGAGAATCTTGAGAAGAAGGGTCTCAAGTTTGTCCGCTATCTGAAGACCGTTGGAAACGAAAAAAATGAAGGCGGTGAGAGGAATGATCGCCAGCGTGACGAAATAACTCAGGGCGACGCACTGGAAACCCATGCGGTTTTCAGCGAAGGTGTCGAAAGTCTTCCGGACTATGCGTATGAAACTGACCATGTTGCGCCAGGCTCCTGAGGCGAAATCAGTCTCCATTCCCCAGATCTTGTCGGTAAAAAGTTCCCTGATATCCTTCCAGGTAACCTTCCTGTCTGTCATCTCGTATTTTCGCATATCTTAAAACAGGCTGAGTTGTTCGACTGATTCTGCTTGCGGGATGGCCGGAGCATCTGCAGGCAGCATGGCAAGGAAAGACGCTTCATCTACTACGGGCACGCCGAGTTCCTCGCACTTGCGTATCTTCTCGGGCCCCGGCTTGGACCCGGAAAGCAGGAAGGAGGTCTTGGAACTGACGCTGCCGGAATTCTTGCCTCCGTGTTTTTCAATGAGGGCTTTCATGTCGTCCCGGGAGATGCTGAATGTGCCGGAAATGACGATGGTCTTGCCCGAAAGGGCGTCGGAAGCCGATGCGGAAGGCTGCTCCACGCTGAAATTCAGGCCGTGGGCTTTAAGCCTGTCTATTTCTTCGAGATGAACCGGATCGCGGAAATATCCGTAGATGCTCTTTGCGCAGACCTCTCCCACGTCCGGAACGTTCTTGAGATCGTCTTCGCCTGCTGCCGCCAGCGCATCGATGCTGCCGAAGTAGCGGGCGACGGTCCTGGCCGTAGTCTCCCCGACGAAACGTATTCCGAGCGCGAAGAGCACACGCTCGAAGGGCACGGCCCTGGATTTGTCGAGGCTTGCGATGAAGCGGAGCGCGGACTTCTCCTTCCATCCTTCAAGGCTCGTAAGCTGACGCGGGGTCAGATCGTAGAGATCCGCCGGAGTCTTCGCCAAGCCGAGACTGTAGAGCTGGCCGATGGTCGCCTCTCCGGCGAGGATGTCCATTGCCTTGCGGCCGGTGAAATGGAGAAGTTCTCCCTTGATCTGCATAGGGCAGCCGTCGCTGTTCGGACAGAACCATTTCGCTTCGTCTTCTTCGCGCACGAGGGGAGTGCCGCAGTCGGGACAGACCCGGGGGAATTCCGGGACTTTCGCTCCAGGTTTGCGCCTGAGAGGCTCGACAGCCGTTATTTTCGGTATGATTTCTCCGCCTTTCTCGACATAGACATAGTCTCCTTCGTGGATGTCGAGGGCCCTTATCTGGTCTTCGTTGACCAGCGTTGCACGCTTGACCATAGTGCCGGAGAGAAGGACCGGCTCAAGGTTCGCCACAGGAGTGATTGCCCCGGTGCGGCCGACCTGATAGTCTATCGAAAGAATGGGAGTGAGAGCCTGCTCTGCCTTGAACTTGTAGGCGACTGCCCAGCGGGGGGATTTGGCAGTATAGCCGAGTTCCCTCTGGAAGGCCATCTCGTTGATCTTGATGACGACTCCGTCGGTCGCGTATGGGAGTTCCTTGCGATGGACGTCCCAATAGTCGATGAAGTCCTTGATTTCGTCGATATTGCGGCAGATGCGGCGGCTGTCCGCCACGGGCAGGCCCCAGCTTGCAGCCGCCCTGAGGGCCTGATCGTGGGATTCGAAGTCCAGACTCTGGGCGGGGATATGGTACAGGGTACACCAGAGACCGCGCTGGGCAACCTCGTCCGGATTCATCAGTTTCAGAGAACCGGACGCGGCGTTCCGGGGATTGGCGAAAGGCTGCTCGTCATCGAGCACCCGGAGTTCATTCAGGCGGTCGAATGCGGCGTAGGGCATCAGCACCTCGCCGCGGATTTCGAATTCTTCGGGATAGTCTCCGTGAAGCACCTGAGGGATGTTCGAGATGCGCCTGGCATTCTCGGTGACATCGTCCCCGACAACGCCGTCTCCCCTGGTGAGAGCCTGCACGAGCCTGCCTTTCTTATATGTGAGGCAGATGGCAGTGCCGTCGAACTTGAGTTCGCAACAGTAAGTGAAAGAAGAAGAGCCCAGAGCCTTGTCGGCCCTGGCGGAGAATTCTTCTACTTCCTGTATCGAATAAGTGTTGCTGAGCGACAGCATGGGATAGCGGTGCGCCCTCTGCACGAACTCACGTCCTTTTTCGAGGTCGCTGCCTACCTTGGCGGCAGGGGAGTCCGCGGAGGCGAATTCCGGAAAATCCGCCTCCAGGGCCTCCAATTCGTGCATCAGCTGGTCATACTCGTAGTCGGACATCGTGGGAGCGTTGTCGACGTAGTAGCGCCGGCTATTCTCCTCCAGGATGGCCCGGAGTTCAATGATCCTGCTATGTGCCGCTTCCCTGTCCATCTTGGGATATTACCAGCAGAGAATCTTCTTGAAGTCGTACTCCTCGGGATTGGGGACGTACTTCTTCGCTGCCTCGTAATCGGCGGGGGTGATGTAGTGGCAGATGTGCGCATAGTAGTTCTGCGCGGTGCCGCCCTCGATGTTCACGCGACGCGGAGGAATCTTGCCCTCGGCGTTCTGCAGATCCTTGAGGTAGAGAGGATGAGCCTCGCCGTCGGCATCTACATATACCATGCATCCGGTCTCGCCCTTGGAGAAGAGTTCGAACGCTCCCATTGCGAGTTCGGTGCAGTAGGTCAGGTCGTAGCCGATAGGATCCTGGCAGCGGACGTCGTAGCCGATTTCCACGGGACGGGTCTTGATCTTGAGGCCAACCTTCTTGAATTCCTTCTCGAGGATGTCGTTGAAAAGGACTGCCTTGCTGATCTTGCCGAGTTCGGGATGTCCGTGCTCGTCGTAGGTCATGTTGACGCCCGCGTTCTTGATTTCCTGGGGATCAAGGTCGTGGAACACGCCTTCGGCAACCACTACGGTGCCGTAGGGGATTCCGAGAATCTTGCGCTTGATGATGGCGGAAATGGCGAGCCTGACTATCTTGTCGAGGGAGATGCCGGTCTTGTTGAACATCTCGGGGATGATGGTCATAGGGCAGTGGGTAGCCTCACCGATTCCGAGGGCGAGATGTCCTGCGCTGCGGCCCATGGCGCTGATGAGCAGCCAGTTGCCGGATGTGCGGGCATCCTCATATACGGTGCGTGCAAGGTGAGCGCCTTCGTCCTTGGCGGAATTGAACCCGAAGGTTGGAGCGTTTCCGGGAAGAGGAAGGTCGTTGTCGATGGTCTTGGGCACGTGGATATTGTGGATGGGATATTTCTTCGCCTCGAGGAATTTGGCGATACGGTTTGCCGTAGAAGCGGTGTCGTCGCCGCCGACGGTGACAAGGAGCTTGATGTTGTTGTCCTTGAACAGGCCAAGGTTGAAGTTCTTCTCGAAATCTTCGTCCGTGGGTTTGAAACGGCTCATCTGAAGATAGGAACCGCCGCGGTTGAAGTACGCGTCAGCCTTGAAGAAGTCGATTTCCTCGGTGCGGGGATTCTGGTTGAAAAGACCGGAATATCCGCCGTGAAGGCCGATTACGCGATAACCATTGGAAAGGAAAGTCTTTGCTACAGAGCAAACGACGGTGTTCATGCCCGGAGCCGGGCCACCGCCACAAAGGATAATTATTGAATCTTTCATAATAAAAAGTGAAGTTTCTATTATTTATACGCACGCAAAGTTAAGAAAAAACACTCAAACGGCATAGACTTTTTGTATCTTTGCTACACTTATGAAAAAGGTCTTTTTTATCACATTGTCCGTATTATGCACCGTCTGGTGCGCAAACGCCCAGTTTTTTAAAGTGGAATTCCAGCAGGTGCCGCCATCGGCTTCCCCCGGTTCACGGCAGGGAGCAGTCCTCATCGACGGCTGCATCTTTCAGTTTTTCGATGGCGCCAAGGCAGTTGACGTCTATTCTCTGACTACAAAAGAGCATCTGCAACGCATTCCTCTGGATGGCAGAAAGACATGGCATTGCAACAACGCGAACGTGCGTTCCGCCGAAGGCTCGAAGTTTCCTCTCATCTATGTCAGTCAGGAGAACAGGGCGGAACACTGCATCTGCGTGTTCAAAGTATCCGGTTCGCAGGGTGATTATTCGCTTGCGCAGATTCAGACGATAGAGTTGCCGTCTCCGGTGCAGATGGGTGTCTGGTACCCCAATCTCGTAATTGACACAGATGCCGGATTCCTTTACATAACAGGCTACAGCAGAGAAAGTTGGAACGACGCACGCTTCGGAAACGGACTGCAGATGATCAAATTCGCCCTGCCGGAGCCCGATGAAAGCGTAGTCAAACTCGAAACGTCCGACATTCTAGACAGGAGGGTATACGCCTTTCGTCTCGCCACTCAGGGAGCTGTCGTAAGTCACGGAAAAATGTACCAGGTCTACGGCATGGGCGGAGATTCCGCTGTTGTCTGTTACGACCTTTCGAACGGAAGGGAAATCTGGGCCAGGGACCTGAAAGAAGCCGGCATCCCCAACGAGCCGGAATCCCTGTTTGTCTATGGATCAGACCTTTACTGCGTAGATGTCAAGGGAATAGTGTATGCCTCATACGGAGCGGTGAACTGTACTCCCGGCCTCTGAGGCAGCCAGGACAGTTCCTTCCTGCAGCGCAGATCCTCGGGCAGATTGATTTTCATGTCGACAGGCTCGGACGAGAAATTGCAGACGACCAGAGTGGCGTCTGCTTTTCTTTTTCTTGGCAGGCGCTTATAGCGCAGGAAGGCGAAATGCTTTTCGGGATCGAAACCATACAGTATGGAATTGCACCAGCAGAGGTCGTAAACCTCACCGTCCCGGAACTGGGGGAGCGAAAGCAGGGAAAGAAGCCGCCTGTATTCGGAAAGCAGAGCGGATTCTTCGGCGTCAAGGCCCTTTCCGCTGCGCACATAGCGGTGCAGATGCTCCAACTGTAGCGGACTGGTCCAATTGAAAATGGATGTCCTTCCTTCGGCGCCTTCAGCAGCGTCCGCGCCCACTTCCTGGCCGGCATATATCATGAAAGACGCGCCGTTGAAAAGCGCCCCGACCGCCAGGGCCGGGAAGGCCTTGCGGGCGTCTCCCGCGAAATAGGGGGACGCGAAGCGCTGCTCGTCGTGATTCTCCAGAAAGTTCAGCATGTTGGGCTGGAGATCCTGCAGGGACTGCCAGTTGCGAGTGAGATTGCGGGCGGAGGCTCCATTGCAGATAATCGCGCGTACATGGTCGTAAAACCCGGATTTGTCGTACAACAGGTCGAAGCCCAGCTCCTTTATGAAACGGCGGTAATTGTTTCTGTCGTACACTTCGCCTATGAACAGCATCTGCGGATATACCTTGCGCACCTCGGCGATCAGCCATTCAAGGAATTCCGGAGGCACCATCTCCACCATGTCGCAGCGGAATCCATCCACGCCCTTGCCTGCCCAGAACAAAAGGATTTCCAGCATCTTGCGGTAAGTGTCGGGATGGGAGTAATCCACCTTCAGGGTGTCGGTCCAGTCATAATCGCAGTAGTTGCATTTAGGCAGGTCCGGGCAGTCCGGACTGACATGATTGGGCACATAGTCGATTATGACCTTGAGTCCGGCTTTGTGAGTTCGGCCTACCAGCTTCTCGAACTCGTCCATGCGAGCCTCGGGCCTGTCTGCGAGATAAGGATTTACATCGTGGTAATCCTCTATGGAATAGGGAGATCCGGGGTCGCCCTTCACAAAGGGCTTTCCGCTTGCGTGGCGAATTACTCCGGTATACCATACAGCGGTAACATTCAAGGATTTGAGATATGCGAACGCCGCCCCGTCCCATTCCGAGAATTTGCCTTTGCCCCAGATTCTGGGAAGGACCTGATATATTACTTCCATCTGCGCTTGAATTCAGAAACGGTAATGGCGGTTGCAACGGAAACGTTCAGCGATTCCGAACCTCCGCCGAAAGAGGGTATAGTGAGCCGGCAGTCACACTCGGCGGCAACCTCCCGGCTGATGCCGTTGGCTTCGTTGCCCATTACTATCAGGCCTTCACGGGGGAGTTCGGATGCGTAAATGTCGCTGCCGTCCAGGAAGGTGCCGAAGACGTGCAGGCCGGCAGCGCGGAATTCCTTGCATTTATCCACCATGTCGCAGTAAATCAGCTTTTTGCGGAAGATCGCGCCCATCGATGCCTGAACCACCTTCGGATTATAGACTTCGACGCTGTCGGGGGAGGCGAAGATGCAGTCAACGCCGAACCAGTCGGCGATGCGGAGTATGGTGCCCAGATTGCCGGGATCGCGCACGGAATCAAGGGCTATGCACAGACCTCCCGGAACATGCTCCGAAACGGCCGGCTTGCGGACCACGGCAATTACGGGGGATGGGGAACTCATGGTGCTTATGCGCTCCATCGTCTTTTCTCCGACTTCGTCCCTGCGTATTATCCTGACTATCCCGAAGCCGGACGCCTCCGCTTCGGCCACCAGTTTTTCACCTTCTACCAGGAAAAGCCCGGACTCGTCCCTGTATTTCTTTTCGCGCAGCGCACGGATCTGCTTCAACTCGTTGTTGCTGATAGTTTCCATCGCTGCAAAAATACATTCTAGGACAGACAAAAACAAATAATTGTTATATTTGTGAGAATATGAGAAAATCACTCCTGCTGGCCGCCATCTGCATCCTGTCCTTCTCCTGCAGCACCACACGCGTGCTGGAAGACGGGCAGTACCGGCTGGAGGAGAATACGGTCACCGTAAGCGGGGACCCGGAATTCAACAGCAGCGAAATCAGCAACTACATACGCCAGGGAGATGAGAGCGGCGGGCTGCTAGGTTTCAATCCCTTCCTCTACGTATACAACTGGTCCAGAAAAGACGGCCTCTTCCACAAACTCGGCACTCCGCCAATAGTCTATGACGAAGCCGCTGTAGGAACGTCCATCACGAATATCTCCAACCATCTGAAGTATCTTGGATACTATGATTCCAAGGTGGACACGGCGACGGTCCGTCACGGCAAAAAGATTAGGGTCGACTATCTGGTACACCTGGGAGACAGATACCGTATCGAGGATATAGTCTACGAGGTCCCCGATTACGCACCTTTCTCCGACGATTTCAACGCGGACACGGCCAGGGTGTCGAAAGAACTCAGGGGAGCCTTCCTTTCGGAGCAGATGCTCGAGCAGGAAACAGTGCGTTCCGCTGCCAGGCTCAGGAACATGGGCTACTATTCCCTGAGCAGGAACAACTATTCTTTCGAGGCGGATACTCTCGGCGGGCATACCCTTCTGAAATACCGTATTCGTGAATTCGAACGCAGCCAGACCGAAGCCAGTGCGGTTCCCCTGAACAAGTATACCATAGGCAAGGTCTCGATCACCCTCCCGGAAGACCTGAAATTCCGCAAATCCGTGCTTGAAGGGCTGAATACCGTAAAACCCGGAAGTGTCTACAGCGAAAATACCGTCGCGGCCACCTACAACCGCCTTTCAGCCCTGAAATTGTTCAGCGGCGTAGCGGTCGAGATGACTCAGGCCGACAGCAGTACAGTAGACTGCAGCATCAACCTTACGAGATCTCCCGTTCAGGGTTTCAAGATAAACCTCGAGGGTTCCAGCAACTCCTCCGGACTGATGGGCATTTCTCCACAGCTGAGCTATTTCCACAAGAATATTTTCCATGGGGGAGAATGGCTCACGCTGGGTTTCAACGGTGATTTCCAGTTCAAGTTCAACGACGACACAAGGGCCACCGAATACGGAATTTCCGCCGGGGTGAGTTTTCCCCGTTTCCTCGGACTGCCCTACAGCATGTTCCGGCGGACGGTCATTCCCAGGACAGAGTTCAATGTCGCTTTCAACCATCAGAACAGGCCGGAATACACCAGGAACATAGTATCCATCAACTACGGTTATTCCGGCACCGCCCGACACAATATCAGCTACCAGCTGTATCCGCTGCAGGTGAATTTCGTGAAACTGTACGGTCTCGACGCCGCATTCAGCAAGACTCTCTCCAACAATCCGTATATGCGCTACTCCTATCAGGACCATCTCGATGCGGGCATAGGCGCGGTGCTGTACTTCAACTCCAGTTCCGAAATCGTTCCGAAGGGTAATTATCACTTCCGCAGGCTCAGCCTGGACCTCTCCGGCAACGTTCTCAGCCTGTTCAACAGATGGATGGGGAAGAACGACGACGGTTCTTATTGCATAGGTGGCTCTCCTTATGCTCAATACATCAGGGGAGAATACTCCTTCGGACGCACCTGGCGCTTCGGTTCAAAGGACGGGAATGCTATCGCGACAAGGTTCCTGGCCGGCGCGGGCTACGCCTACGGCAATTCATCCGCCCTGCCGTTCGAGAAACAGTTCTATGCAGGTGGCGCAAGCAGCATGCGC
>ONFK01000053.1 GCA_900317065.1 uncultured Bacteroidales bacterium | reverse complement strand
CAAGGTCGAGGATGCGGATGCCGCTCTCGGCGGGGCGCGGGACATTATCGCCGAGCGTCTCAGCGAAACCGCAACGATAAGGGAAAACATGCGACGTATTTTCCGTGCCCGGAGAGTCGTCTCTAAAGTCACGAAGAAGGCGGAAGGCCCCGAAGCCGACAAGTATCGCAGCTATTTCAACTGGTCCTGCCCATTGGACAAGGTGCCTTCCCACAGCCTGCTTGCCATCCTGCGCGCGGAGAACGAGGGCTATCTCAGCGTCAGCGTCGATTCCGACCAGGAGCGCTGCACCAAGAAGATTTACTACGATTTCTGCCAGATGCAGGGTTATCCCTCAGGGGAACTGGGCGAGCAGATACGCGAGGCCGTGGATGATTCTTTCAAGCGCCTGCTGGAGCCTTCCATCAGCGCCGAAGTCATCAGGGAGGCAAAGGAGAAAGCCGACGCAGAGAGCATACGTGTGTTCGGAGAAAACCTGAGGCAGTTGCTTCTGGGGGCTCCGGTCGGGCAGAAGCGGACCATGGCCGTGGATCCCGGATTCCGCAACGGATGCAAGATTGCCTGCCTTGACGAGCAGGGGGGGCTGATCTGCCATACCATCATCTATCCGCATCCCCCGCAGAACGAAAAGGTCAAGGCCCTTGTCGCAGTGCAGGAGATGCTGGAGAAATACCGCATAGAGGCCGTGGCCATAGGCAACGGCACCGCCAGCAGGGAAACGGGCGAGTTCTTCCGCAAACTGGAACTGCCGAAGGGATGCAAGGTCTGGACAGTGAGCGAAGACGGCGCCTCCATCTACTCCGCATCCGAGGTCGGAAGGGAAGAGTTCCCGGACGAGGATGTGACGGTACGCGGGGCGGTTTCCATCGGCCGCAGGCTCATGGACCCTCTGGCTGAACTGGTGAAGATAGATCCCAAGAATCTGGGGATAGGACAGTATCAGCACGATGTCGACCAGGCCCTTTTGAAGGAGAAACTCGACAATACCGTCGAGGCTTGCGTGAATGCGGTGGGAGTGAATCTGAATACGGCCAGTCCGTATCTGCTCCGCTATGTCGCCGGGATAGGCCCGCAGCTCGCCGCCAATATCGTGGCGTACCGCTCGGAGAACGGAGGCTTTTCCTCCCGCTCCGAATTGAAAAAGGTGCCCCGCCTGGGGGCGAAGGCGTTCGAGCAATGCGCCGGATTCCTGCGTGTCAAGGGCGCTGCGAATCCCCTGGACGACAGTGCCGTGCACCCCGAATCCTATTTTGTCGTGGACAGGATGGCTGCGGATCTAGGAGTCAGCGTCAGGGAACTGGTCGGAAATGCAGAACTGTGCTCGCGCATCCATGCAGAGAAGTATGTGGAGGGGGAGGTCGGCCTGCCTACCGTGAACGATATTCTCAAGGAACTTGCAAAACCCGGGCTGGACCCCCGCGAGGCGGCATCCGACTTTGCATTCGCCGACGACATCCACGAACTTGAGGATCTCAGGACGGGGATGGAACTTCCAGGTATTGTAACGAACATAACCGCCTTCGGGGCGTTTGTGGACATCGGGCTTCACGACAACGGTCTTTTGCATGTCTCCCAACTCGGACCCCGGGGCACTGATCCTTCCAGGGTGCTGAAACTGCACCAGCAGATCAAAGTCCGGGTTATCGGCGTAGATCTTGAGCGACGCAGGATTTCCTTGGCTTTGTCAAAATAAAAATATATATTTGTGAGGATATAAAACGAAACGAACATGGCATCTATCAGTGACTTCATTGCCCAGCAGGTCAAGTCTGCTGCCGGCGGAATCGAAATTCCCTCGAATATCAAGAATCAGGTCCTGGGCGGTCTGTCCGACTCTATCCTCGGAAGCCTTACCCAGACTGCAACGAAAGCAGGTGGCGTCGACATCGTCAAGAACCTTCTTACCGGCAAGGCTGATGTCGCGTCAAGTCCCGTTACCGCCCTTGCAGGCAATCTCTTCAACAAGAATGTTCTCGGCAAGCTGTCACTCGGCAGCGCCCTCGGCTCTTCCCTCACAGGGTTGATTCCCGGGGTTCTCGGAAAGCTTTCAGGCTTCCTCAAGGATCAGGACGGCGACGGCGATGTAGACATCAACGACATAATCGTTTCCCTTACTGGCAAGAAGTCCGGCGGTTCTTCGCTGCTCGGTGCTGCGACAAGTATACTCGGAGGGTTCCTCAAAAAGAAATGATGAAGAAGAAACTGGTCATTATCCCCACATACAACGAGATCGAGAATGTCCGGAACATTATCCGTGCCGTTCTCGGTCTTGAAGGTTCTTATGATGTCCTTATAATAGACGACGGCTCTCCGGACGGTACTGCCGCGGCAGTCAGGGAGTTGATCCCGGAATCGGACGGAAGGCTGTTCCTCGTTGAACGGAGCGGCAAGTTCGGTCTGGGAACAGCGTATATTGCCGGTTTCCGTTGGGCGTTGGAGAGGGATTACGACTATGTGTTCGAGATGGATGCCGACTTTTCCCACGATCCTGCAGACGTCCCCCGTCTGCTGGCGGCTTGCGAGGACGGCGCCGACATGTCGGTCGGCTCCCGTTACTGCAACGGTGTCAGCGTGGTAAACTGGCCGCTCGGCAGGATCCTGATGTCGTACTGTGCATCTATCTTTGTGCGTAAAACATTGCGCGTCAAGATATTCGACAGTACTGCCGGGTTCGTATGCTACAGCCGTAAGGTGCTCGAGACTATCGATTTCGACAAGGTTGAGATGAAGGGCTATGGGTTCCAGATAGAAATGAAATACACTGCAGTCCGCCTTGGCTTCAAGCTTGCCGAGGTGCCTGTTATCTTCATCAACCGTCAGGAAGGGACGTCGAAAATGTCCAGTGGTATATTCGGCGAGGCATTCTGGGGAGTCATACGGCTGCGCTTCCGCAAAATAGTGGCGAAAGTTTGATTTTTATTTTGGCAGTTCGGATTTTTACCTTATCTTTGCACCCGCTTTTGGGAGTTTAGCTCAGTTGGTTTAGAGCATCTGCCTTACAAGCAGAGGGTCGGCGGTTCGACTCCGTCAACTCCCACAAAAAAGAATGCAGCCATCCGGCCGCATTCTTTTTTTATTTGACTAAGGCCAAATAGCTAGAACACAAGCAGATACAGCGCTGCCGCAAGAGCGCCGCCCACCATAGGTCCGCATACGGGCACCCAAGAATAAGACCAGCCGCTGTCGCGCTTGCCGGCTATGGGAAGAATCGCATGGGCCAGGCGGGGGCTGAGGTCGCGGGCAGGATTCATTGCATATCCCGTAGTTCCGCCAAGGGACATTCCTATCGACATTATGACGCAGGTCACAGGCCAGGACCCGAGCGCTCCCGTAGAAGCGGCGCTTCCCGCCACGCTGAAGGCGTTGCCCTGCGTGCCAAGTGCCAGGATGATGAAGACCAGCAGCCAGGTAGCCACCACCTCGCACCAGAAGTTGCGCGCCTTGTTCTCTATTGCAGGCATGGTGCAGAAAGTGCCGAGGATTGTGTCCGGCTGATCTGCAGTTGCCTTGTAGTGATCTTTATAGAAAGACCACACCAGGCATGCTCCGGCAAAACCTCCGAGCATCTGTGCGAGCACATAGCCTGCCACGCTTGCCCAGGGGAAAGTCCCCGCAATGGCAAGGCCTAAGGTTACCGCGGGGTTCAGATGCGCTCCGGAAACCGGTCCTGCGATGAGCACGCCGAGCATGACTGCCAGGCCCCAGCCAAGGGCTATGACTACCCATCCGCCGCCCTGTGCCTTGGATTTGTTCAATGAAGTGGCTGCACATACTCCGTCACCGAGCAACACCAGCACCAGGGTGCCAATGAATTCGAAAACATACTGAATCATATTCTTATTTGTTTACGGTTCTTGAAATTGCGTCAGCCCATCCGGCTTTCAGCCCTGAAACATCTTTCCCGGAGGGGGTGAATGCCTTGTCCACCTGCCACTGGCTGCGGATTTCATCGGTGGAAGACCAGAATCCGACGGCGAGACCGGCAAGGTAGGCGGCTCCCATACCGGTAGTCTCCGTAACCTTTGGACGGACTACCGACGCTCCCAGGACATCTGCCTGGAACTGCATCAGAAGATTGTTGCGGGATGCTCCTCCGTCCACCTTGAGTTCGGCAAGCTTCATTCCGGCATCCTTCTCCATGGCGGCAACTATGTCCATTGTCTGGAAAGCTATGCCTTCGAGTGCGGCCCTGGCGATGTGGGCGGCGGTGGCGCCGCGGGTAAGTCCGCAGATGGTCCCGCGTGCGTCCTGGTCCCAGTAAGGGGCTCCCATTCCGGTGAGGGCGGGGACGAAGTAGACACCGCCGTTGTCCGGTACGGATGCCGCAAGTGCTTCTATCTCCGATGAACTGCGGATAATCCCGAGGCCGTCCCTCAGCCACTGTACTACGGATCCTCCCACGAAAATGGAGCCTTCGAGGGCGTAATTCACGGTGTCGCCGATTTTCCAGGCTATGGTGGTGAGGAGTTTGTTCTTCGAGAGGATAGGCTTTGTGCCGGTGTTCATGAGCAGGAAGCAGCCTGTGCCGTAGGTGTTCTTGACGGAACCCGGAGCGGTGCACATCTGCCCGAAGAGAGCTGCCTGCTGGTCGCCGGCGATGCCCGCGATAGGCACTTCGTGAGCGAAGATGGTGGTCTTTGTATGTCCGTAGACTTCGGAGGAGGACTTGACTTCGGGCAGCATCGATGCGGGAATTCCCAGCAGCGAGAGCATCTCCTCATCCCACTGGAGCGTATTGATGTTGAAGAGCATGGTGCGGGACGCATTAGTAACATCGGTAATGTGCACCTCGCCCTTGGTGAGCTGCCACACCAGCCAGCTGTCGACAGTGCCGAAACGGAGCTTTCCCGCCTCGGCGCGCTCGCGTGCCCCCGGGACATTGTCCAGAATCCATTTGATCTTGGTTCCGGAGAAGTATGCATCGATGATCAGTCCTGTCTTTTCGCGTATCTTGTCCGTAAGGCCCTGCGCCTTGAGGGAATCGCAGAACGAAGCGGTGCGTCGGTCCTGCCAGACTATGGCATTGTAGACCGGCTTGCCTGTTTCGGCATCCCACACTATCGTGGTTTCGCGCTGGTTGGTGATGCCTATGGCGGCGATGTCCTTTCCGTTTATCCCTATCTTGGAAATGGATTCGGCAATCACGGCGGCCTCCGATGACCATATTTCCATCGGGTCGTGTTCAACCCAGCCAGGTTGAGGGAAATGCTGCGTGAATTCCATCTGCGCAACGGAGCATACGTTGCCTTCGTGATCGAAAACCAGTGCACGGGAAGAACTTGTGCCCTGGTCGAGAGCAAGAATGTATTTGGTCATTTCAGTGTTTAATTATTAACTTTGCATAAAGATACGAATTTTTATGCAAAGAGTAAGTGTTTTCCGCCCCGCTTCGTTCAGCACCGCCGAAATGAGGCGCATAGCCCTCGAAGCCGATACCGACTACACCATAATCTACACCCGGGCCACTGAACTGCGGTGGGTGGATTTCGGGCTTGAAAGGATGTTGCAGATAGCCGATGACACCGGCGCCGCCATGGTTTATTCCGACCATTTCAACGGACAGGAAGCGGCACCGGTGATAGATTATCAGTTCGGTTCCCTGCGGGACGACTTCGATTTCGGTGGTGTGCAGATGTACAGGACATCCATCCTCAAGGAAGCTGTGGCCGGCATGGATGCCGATTACGAATTCGCCGGACTCTACGACCTGCGGCTGAGGGTTTCCAGACACGGTGCCATTATGCATGTCAGCGAGTATCTTTATTACGAACTGGATACCGACAGTCGGGATTCGGGCGAGAAGATTTTCGATTATGTGAATCCCCGGAACAGGGGAGTGCAGATAGAGATGGAAAAGGTCTGCACTGAACACCTGAAGGCCGTGGGCGGCTATCTGGAACCGGTTTTCAAAGATGTGGACCTGTCCGAAGGCGAATTTGAATATGAGGCTTCAGTGGTCATTCCCTGCAGGAACAGGGTGCGCACCATAGGAGATGCAATCCGCAGCGCCCTGGACCAGGAAACGGATTTCAAGTACAATGTGATAGTCGTCGACGACAATTCTACGGACGGAACTGTCGATGTGATAAAGAGTTTCCTCGGGGACGAACGTCTGGTGTATATCGCGCAGGACAGTTCATACCATGCTATCGGCGGCAATTGGAATGCCGCGCTGCATCATCCAAAGTGCGGCAGATTCGCCCTCCAGCTGGATTCCGACGACCTGTATAGCGATGCCGGCACTGTGCAGAAGTTCGTGGACGCGTTCCGGGAGCAGGATTGCGCCATGGTCGTCGGCACATACAGAATTACGGATTTCGATTTGAACACCATCCCTCCGGGAGTGATAGACCATAAGGAATGGACCCTTGAAAACGGCAGGAACAATGCCTTGCGTGTGAATGGCCTGGGCGCTCCACGGGGGTTCTGGACTCCGCTGCTCCGCAAATTGAATTTCCCTACCACCAAATATGGCGAGGACTATGCCGTAGGACTGAGAATCAGCCGGGAATACCGGATCGGACGTATCTACGACGTGATGTACAACTGCCGCCGCTGGGACGACAATTCGGACCATGGCCTGTCGGTCGAGAAGGTGAATTCCAACAATCTGTACAAAGATCGTCTCCGTACCTGGGAACTGATGGCCCGTATTGCTCAAAACGGAAAATAGTCTTATATTTGCAAACTTTTTCTACTGGGGATGTTTTGGTTTTGACAGCACTGATCTTGGTAGGTAAGCACGCCGGGCTTTCGGAGGCTGGCCCGTTAATCTCAACCGACAAAAAATTAGCTGGCAACAGCAACTATGCACTCGCTGCCTAATCTGCCAAGCGGATTAGCTTAATCGGGACGCCAAGGCTGCGTCGCCGACGAGTATCCCTCCGGCTTTAGGGCTTCTATGTACGGGTCAAGGGGTATCATCCAAGAAGTCTGCACGCGGGGACTCCCTTAAACCGCGCCAAGATTCAGGGGATAAGTTCCGCTTCGCCTGTCCTTCGGCAGGGCGGTGCCGACAATCAAAGGAGGAATAAGCGTGTAGAAAGCCCATTGGGACTTTGTTTGGACGGCGGTTCGAGTCCGCCCATCTCCACGAGAAAGAGCTGCCTCGAGGCGGCTCTTTCTGTGTTTGTCAGTGTTTGAAAACTACTGATTCCGAATGCATTCCCACTGGAACAGGACCGGGTAGTGGTCTGAAATGTACTGGACACCGTAATCCGTTTTGTCGACCCAGTATTTGAGAGGCTTGATTATTTTTCCGCCATAGTAAATATGGTCTATCATAGTGTTGCTCTTGCCGTATCCGTTGAATGTGCCGGTATTCTTATCGTTTCCGGGAGCGGTCAGGCGTGCATATAAAAAGTTGTCATTCAGTACCGTCAATTGACTTGAATCGTAGGCTGTGTTCAAGTCGCCCACAAATAAGACTGCTGCGTTGCCACTCTTGATATCGTTCAGTTTTGATATGCTCTTGATCTGGTCCAGTACCAATTGACAGGAATTAACGCGGGCTGCTTTACTCTGATGGTCGAAGTGGGCTGTGAAAAAGTACACAGGCAAATCATTATTCATTTTGTCCTTCAGCACAGAATAGACCACGATTCTGCGGCAGGCCGAATTCCAGTCTCCATATGTGCCGTCACTATTCTTCACCGGCAGACTGTTCGGGTTTGTATCAAGCCAGAAGAAACCTTTCGTCAATAGTTCGAAGCGATCTTTACGATAAAGAATTCCAAGCCCCTCTCCACTGGTGTTGTAAACAGGTTCTCCCGTTGCGCTGCTGCGCGCTACGTCATAGTAGCCGTAATCGCTCTCGAAAAAACTGATGAAATCGAGGGATTGGGACTTACGTATTTCCTGCATGCCGATGATATCCGGTTTTATGGTATCCACAAATTTCTTGACGGCATCTCGGCGGACGCTCCATGCGGCGCTGGAACCATCTGCATAAACAGAAGAACTATTCGCATAAGCTATGTTGAAGGTGCAGATGGTCATTTTGACCGGTTCTTCTGCAGGAGGTTCCGGTGATGGGGTTTCCTCATATTCAAATTCTATAACCGGATAACTTGCAACTTCCGGCTCGCAGGACACGAGCAATAGCGCCAGTGCCGGGAGGAAGATATGATGTTTTTTTATCATAGGAGCTTATTGATAATAAAATTCAAAATTAGATATTTTTTTGAAGTATTCCATATGATATTCGTGATTGTCCAATTATTTTTATATATTTGCAGTCGCTTTTGGAAGGATGCTCGAGTGGCTGAAGAGGCGCGTCTGGAAAGCGCGTGTACCCCCAAAGGGTATCCAGGGTTCGAATCCCTGTCCTTCCGCAGAAACAAAACAAGCCGCCCTCGGGCGGCTTGTTCCGTTTTGCAAGGCTTACAATCTACTCTGCTTTGAACTCGTAAATGAGCGTCTGGGCAGAAGTTTTGCCTAAAGCGTCCTTGATTGTCAAAGTGAACAGATGATTGCCGTATGCACTGTCGGTCACGATTTCGTCAGTCACCATTTCGGAGATGAACTTGCTGAGATCTATCGTCACCTTGCTCTGGGCTTTCAGCTTGGAACCGGTGTTGACGCTGTATGTTGCAAGCTTTTCTGCAGCAGTGGTGTTGCCGATAAGGTCGAGACTTACGCCCGTGGCACCAAGTACTCCTTTGTAAAGAGGACCTACGAGCTTCGCATTCAG
>ONFK01000190.1 GCA_900317065.1 uncultured Bacteroidales bacterium | reverse complement strand
GTCGTCGCCATAGGCGCCTCCATCCAGGGCGGTGTGCTCGCAGGCGACGTGAAGGACGTGCTCCTTCTCGATGTCACCCCTTTGAGCCTCGGTATCGAAACCCTCGGCGGAGTCATGACCAAGCTCATCGAGAGCAATACCACCATTCCTGTACACAAGGAGCAGGTGTTCAGCACCGCTGCCGACAACCAGCCTTCGGTTGAGATCCGCGTGCTCCAGGGCGAGCGCCCCATGGCAAAGGACAACAAACAGATAGGTATCTTCCACCTCGACGGCATCGCTCCCGCACCCCGCGGCATCCCTCAGATCGAAGTCTCCTTCGACATCGACACCAACGGTATCCTGAGCGTGTCCGCGAAGGACAAGTCCACCGGCAAGGAGCAGCACATCCGCATCGAGGCTTCCAGCGGCCTGAGCGACGACGAAATCAAGCGCATGCGCGACGAAGCCAAGGCAAACGAAGATGCCGACAAGGCCGCCAAGGAGCGTGTCGACAAGATCAACAACGCAGACGCCCTCTGCTTCCAGGCGGAGAAGTTCCTCAAGGACAACGGCGACAAGGTGCCTGCAGATGTGAAGGCCGAAGTCGAGAGCAATCTCAATCCTCTCAAGGAGGCCGTCAAGAATCAGAACATCGCCGACATCGACCGCTACAGCGAAGCTCTCAGCAAGGCCTTCGAGAAGATGTACCAGGCCGGAGCCCAGGCAGGACAGGCAGGCCCTCAGGGCGGATTCGACCCTAACCAGGGCGGCCCGCAGGGTGGCCCTCAGGGACCCGGCCCCGACTACGGCGGCAACAACGGTCCTGATGAGCAGTAATCATCAGACGATAGAGATTGGTTCCCGTATGCAAAAATGCACATTTTGTATACGGGAACATTTTTGTTGATAACTATTGCCATTTTGTTGAAAAGTCTGGGAAAAAGACCTTTCAACATTTCGATTATTTCCGTAAATTTGTGTCCTGTTGTTGGCAAGTAGTATATTATATAAATCAGATGAGCAAAGTTGCAGTTATAATGGGAAGCGCAAGCGACTGGGACGTAATGTCCGCCGCATGTGCGACTCTCGACGATTTCGGCATTTCCTACGAAAAGAAAGTGCTCAGCGCCCACCGCAATCCCGGGCCTCTGGCTGAATATGTCAAGGCTGCCCCCGGCAACGGCACGGAGATAATCATCGCGGGAGCAGGTGGAGCCGCGCATCTGCCCGGAGTGATAGCCGCGCTGACCACTCTGCCCGTAATCGGGGTTCCGGTCAAGTCGAAGGCGCTGAACGGGCTGGACTCCCTGCTCTCCATAGTACAGATGCCCTCGGGCATACCGGTCGCCACCATGGCGATAGACGGGGCCAAAAATGCCGCACTCTACGCCGTGGCCATACTGGCGCTGAAGGATGCCGGCCTCAGTGAAAAACTGCAGGAATTCCGCAAACAGCAAAGCGACAAAGTACTGAATACAACACTATAACCACATGCCCACCCCGCACACTGCGTCGGTGGGCATGCGCTTTAAGAGAATATGAGCAACAAAAGATTATTCGTAGAGAAGAAGAAACGTTTCGGAGTGGAGGCGGAAAGCCTGCGCTCCGAGTTCAACGAGAATCTTTCCCTCTCGCTTGGGACACTTCGCCTGATCAACGTATACGACCTGTTCGGATTCACCGACGAGCTCGTTGAGAAATGCCGGTACAGCGTGTTCGGTGAAACCGTTACGGACACGGTCTCCGACAGCGTCGACCTTGCGGGGAAAAAGTATCTCGCAGTCGAATACATTCCAGGCCAGTTCGACCAGAGGGCGTCCTCTGCCGTGGACTGCGTGCATCTTATCGACCCTGCCGCCGACATCCGTATCAAGAGCGCCAGGCTGCTTGTCTTCGACGACACTCTCTCCCGGGAAGATCTCGACCGTATTGCTCATTATTTCATCAATCCGGTGGAATGCCGCCGCAAGGATCTTTCCGTCCTGGCCCTCGGCGAGCAGGCGGACGTCAAGCCGCTCGAAGACCTTTCCGGTTTCACCGGGATGCCGGAAAGCGAGTTCGCCGCCTTCTGCAAGTCGCACGGGCTCGCAATGAACGCCGACGACCTGCGCGAGGTCGTGAACTACTTCGGCAAAGAGGGGAGGGATCCTTCCGAAACCGAACTCCGCATCCTCGACACCTACTGGAGCGACCACTGCCGCCATACCACCTTCACCTCCGAGATAGAAGAAATCACCATAGACGATTCCTTCCTCAAAACCGAGCTGGAAGATTCCCTGAGGCTCTTTGCGGATATGCGCAGCGAACTCGGGCGCGAGGGCAAGCCCCTCTGCCTGATGGAACTCGCCACCATCGGTGCCCGCTGGCTGAAGGCGAAGGGCAGGCTCGAGGACCTCGAACAGAGCGAAGAGAACAATGCGTGCAGCATATATATAAATGTGGACGTCGACGGCGAGCCCCAGAAGTGGCTGCTGCAGTTCAAGAACGAAACCCACAATCATCCCACGGAGATTGAACCTTTCGGAGGGGCCGCCACCTGCCTCGGCGGAGCCATACGCGACCCTCTCTCCGGCCGTGCATACGTCTATCAGGCCATGCGCGTGACCGGTGCGGGCGATATCTGCGCGAGCGTCGCGGACACAATCCCCGGAAAGCTTCCACAGAGAATGATCAGCCGCAAGGCCGCCGGAGGTTATTCGAGCTACGGCAACCAGATAGGGCTTGCGACCACCCATGTCAGGGAGATCTATTCCGAGGGATATACGGCCAAGCGAATGGAGATAGGAGCCGTGGTAGGAGCGGTGAAGGCCTCCGACGTGCGCCGCGAGAGTCCTGCTCCGGGAGACGTGGTGCTGATGCTGGGCGGCCGCACCGGCCGGGACGGCATAGGCGGTGCCACCGGTTCTTCCAAAGAGCACACCGAGGCCTCTCTCGAGACCTGCGGAAGCGAAGTCCAGAAGGGCAACGCCCCCGAGGAGCGTCAGCTCCAGCGGCTGTTCCGCCGTCCGGAAGTCACCCGCCTGATCAAGAAGAGCAACGACTTCGGCGCCGGCGGAGTGAGCGTTGCCATTGGCGAACTTGCCGACGGCCTGGACATCTACCTCGACCGCGTCCCCGTCAAGTATGCCGGCCTGAATTCCACCGAACTCGCCATCAGCGAATCGCAGGAGAGGATGGCCGTGGTGGTTGAGGCGTCTTCGGTAGAAGAATTCCGCAGGCTCTGCGCCGCGGACAACATAGAAGTGACGCACGTCGCCGATGTCACCGACAGCGGCCGCATGCGTATGTTCAACGGCGGAGTCAAGGTCTGCGACCTCGCGCGCAGCTTCATCGACAGCGCCGGAGCCAGGCATTTCGCCAAGGCCGAAATCTCGGCCGTGGAAGACAGGGATCCCTTCATCCGCAGGCCTGAGGGCGCCACTCTCGCAGACAAGGTCGCGGCGGTGATGGGCTCTGCCAACGTTGCATCCCAGAAAGGCCTCGTGGAGATGTTCGATTCCACCATCGGCCGTTCTACCGTCCTGATGCCCTACGGCGGCAGGCGGCAGGCTACCGAAACCCAGGTGTCCGTCCAGAAGATTCCCGTGGCGGGATATACCGATACCGCGAGCGTGATGGCATTCGGGTACAATCCCGACATTGCGATGTGGAGCCCTTATCACGCTGCCGCCTATTCCGTGGTCGAGGCATGTACCAAGGTGGTTTGCTCGGGTGCGGACTGGTCCGGGATGCGTTTCTCCTATCAGGAATACTTCGAGAGGATGACAAGCGACCCTCATACCTGGGGCAAGCCTCTCAGCGCACTGCTCGGCGCGCTCAGGATGCAGGCCGAACTCGGCCTCCCTTCCATCGGCGGAAAGGATTCCATGAGCGGCACCTTCGAGCACAT
>ONFK01000039.1 GCA_900317065.1 uncultured Bacteroidales bacterium | reverse complement strand
CGTCCACGACGTCTTCGCTGGTGAATACGATGTCGTTGTTCACGAACAGGAGGAGATCCGCCCCGAAGCTGTCCTTCGCCACTTCGGCGCCGAGGTTGTTTCCCTTTGCGAAGCCAAGATTCTCTCCTGCGGGGATTATCTCCGCAAGGCCGTCAAGGCCGCTTTTCAACGCCTGCAGGCAGCTTTGTCCGGAGCCGTTGTCGACCACCACCACCTTGTGCGGGGAGGCGATCTTCGCGCACTCTTCCCTGACGAAGCGTATGGTACGCTCCGGGCCGCCATAGTTTATGACTATAACGCCTATCATAAGGACGCGTAGAATTCCTTCAATTTGGCATCGTCCCCCGAGGCATACAGCTCCGTCTCTCCCCTGCCGTCGCCTTTCTCCCTGCCTTCCAGCACCTGCACCAGCCTTTTCGCCACCGCCGGTGCCGGGTCGATGAATTCGACATCGCCGTGCCCGAGTTCCGCCGCCACTTTCCGCAGGGTCTCCAGCAGGAAAGGATAGTGGGTGCATCCAAGGACGATGCGGTCGCACCCTTCTGCAAGCAGGGGTTCCAGCGCGGGCTTCACGACTTCCTCCGCCTCCGGCCCCGTCAGCTTGCCCGCTTCCACCAGTTCCACGAACCCTCGGCCCACGCGTTCCACGATTTTGACATGGTCTTCGAAGCGGCCCTTCGTGTTGAGATATTTGCTGCCCTTGAGAGTACCCGCAGTGGCCAGGACGCCTATCACGCCCGTTTTGGTATCCAGCGCCGCCGGTTTCACCGCCGGCTCCATGCCCACGAAAGGAATATCGTATTCTTTGCGGAGGCATTCGATGGCCGCGGCCGTTGCGGTATTGCATGCCAGAACGACCGCCACGGCGCCACGGGAGATGAAGAAATCCGTTATTGCGCGAAGGCGTGCCCGGATGTATTCCGGACTCTTCTCGCCGTAAGGGCAGTGGGCGTTGTCGGCATAGTAGATATAGTGTTCCGAAGGCAGGGCTTTGCGTATCTCCCGGAAAACCGAAAGACCTCCCATGCCCGAATCCATTATGCCTATGATTGCCATATTGCAAATTTAACAATTTTTCTCATCTGCCGAACGCCTCCCCCGTCATGGGCACCGCCACCGGTATGCAAAAACCGCCTTTCTGCATACAAACCCCTCGAAAAACAAGCAGCGGTATGCAAAAACCGCCTTTTTGCATACAACCCTGCCAAAAACAAGTGTTCCGTATGCAAAACGGGCTGTTTTGCATACGGAACAAATCTAAATACGCCGTTTATGCGTTCTGGAGCTGGCCGAGAACCTCGAAATAAGGAACTCCGTCGGAAACCGTAGTGCGGTAGATGGTATCGTCCACCTTGTAGTACTCGTTGCCGTCGGCAAGAGTCACGGTCTCGTAATCTTCGGGCAGAGCCTTGATGAGAGCGCCTGCAGGAGGAACTATCACCTTGAACTGGCCGCTGGGATCGGTCATGAAGAAGACACCGTCGTCGTAGTAGTACTCCTGTCCGTTGGCGGCGAAGCTCTGGACGAGTCCGAGCCTGGTGGCCAGCTGGTAGGAAGCGTAAGACTTGAGGGTGTTCACATCCACGGTGGGAGTGCTGCTTGCCTGGACGGCCTGCTGACTTGCGATCGTAGCGTTGTTCTGCGCGATTGCGGCGTTCTGGGCCGCGATGGTCGCATTGTTCTGGGCTATGATCTGGTTCTGCTCGTTGATGGTCGCGTAGTTGCTGTTCACCGTATTGTAGGTACGATAGACATTATTGTAGTACGCGAACCTCAGGACGTCGAGCTCGAGGGCGTAAAGGGCGCGGTCGAACAGGATGCCGTAAGGAGGACGGCAGATGTGGTAGACGTGATCCCAATAGCGGTAGTAGATGCCGTTATAGTAGTAGTAGTCGATTCCCCAGTAGCGATATCTGTCGTAATGAGGCAGATGGCGCACGCGGTATCCGTAATAGTGAGGATGGTGGCTGTAGAAGTAACCGGGACGATCGTAAGGCACGGGAGGACGATGCATAGGAGCGATACGCTTGCCGTGATTGTCGAAGCGGACCTCGTTGGGTGCGCCTGCAGTCTGACGGTCGTAGCTGTTTGTAGGATTGACGGTCCTGTTGGTGTTGGCATTGCCCACACCGCCGACGCTGCTCCTGGAGCCACCGCTGACGGTAGTGGTGGAACGGTTGGTGGAGCCTGCGGATGCGGAGCTGCGGCTGCCTCCGGAAGTGGTGGTGCCTCCGCTGCGTGCGGTACTGCTCGAACGGCTGGTAGTAGCGCTTGAGCGAGAAGTGCTGCTGGAGCGGCTGGTGCTTGCGCTGGAACGCGAAGTGCTGCTGCTCGAGCGGCTGGTGCTCGCACTGGAGCGGGAAGTACTGCTCGAACGGCTGGTGCTTGCGCTGGAGCGCGAAGACGAGCTGCCGGAGCTGCTGATTGTGCCGCCCATCGCCCTGGAAGTGGATCCGCTGCTGCGGCTCACGCTGGCAGAAGAGCTGCTGCGCGAAGAACCGGAACTGCTGCGGCTCACGCTGGAAGACGAAGAACTGCGGGAAACACTGCCCGAAGAACTTCTGGACGAGCTGCCGGAAGAACTGCTGCGCGACGAGCTGGTCTGGCTCGAAGATGAACGGCTGCTTCCGCCGCTGCGGGATTGGGCATTAACTGGAGATATTGCGAGCGCCATAGCTGCTACGGCTGCGAGCGCGAGTTTAAATGTAGTTTTCATAATGCTCAATTTTAGTGTCCGTAAATATAGTCTTTCTATTTGGATATTGCATATATCGTACCAATTTTTTATTTCCGCCCGTATCCGGGATCTATCCCCGACGGCAGAATGGCCGTCACAGCCACCGTCGCAAGGCAGCAGACCATCACCAGGACGAAGAATCCGCAGTAGCCCAGGGCCTCCTGCAGCATCCCCGCGAAAAAGCCCGGCACCATCATGCTGAGCGCCATGAAAGCGGTGCAGATGGCATAGTGCGAGGTGCTGTACTCCCCTCTCGAGAAATACATCATATAGAGCATGTAGGCGGTGAATCCGAATCCGTAGCCGAACTGGTCGAGGGCCACGCAAAAGTAGATGGCGAGGAGGTTCTGCGGCTGCGCGAGAGCCATGTAGAGATAGACGGAGCAAGGCAGGGCGAGGGCGAGAGCCATGGGCCAGAGTGCCTTTCGGAGGCCTACCTTCGCACTCCAGACTCCCCCGATTATCCCGCCGAGAGTAAGGGCGATGACCCCGACCGTGCCGTACACGAGCCCGGACTGGGCGGTGCTGAGGCCGAGCCCTCCGTCTCCGACAGCGTCCAGCATGAAGGGCGTGAGCATCTTCACGGAAAGGGCTTCCGGCAGGCGGTAGAGGAGCATGAAAACGATGGCGACCCACACTCCTTTCTTCCGGAAAAAGGTCGCGAAAGCATCCCCGATGCTGCGCGGAGAAGAATCTGTCCGGCTGCCGGCATCTTCGCCGCTCAAGCCAGAGAAAGACGCCCGCGCAGGAGCACCGGCCAGCCGGCCACCATTTTCCGACGGCAGGATGAATTGATGCCAGACGGTCACCACGAGGAAGAGGACGGAACTGGCAAGGAGGGTGGTGTTCCATGCGCGGGGAATGTCGCCGAAGCGGTTCTCGAGCAGCCCGGCCACAACCACTATCACCCCCTGCCCGAACACCGATGCGATGCGGTAGAAGGTGCTCCTGATGCCCACGAAAAGGCTCTGCCGGTGTTCATCCAGCGCCAGCATATAGTATCCGTCCGCAGCTATGTCGTGCGTGGCGGAGAGCATTGCGGTGATGTAGAAGAAGATCAGGGAGAAGGCGAAGGCCCCGACGGGTTCGCCTGTTCGGCGAGGCAGCGAGAGGGCGATGGCGGCGAAGCAGACGGTCATCAGCGCCTGCATCATCACTATCCACCAGCGTTTGGTGCGCACCACGTCCACCAGCGGGCTCCAGAGGGGTTTTATCACCCACGGGAGATAGAGGAGGCTGGTATACATCGCAAGGTCGGCGTTGCCCATGCCCATACGCTTGAACATGGTGACCGACACCACGTTGACTATGAAATAGGGTATGCCCTCCGCGAAGTATAGCGTGGGGACCCAGAGCCATGGCGTCACGTTCTTTTTCATCTTCCTTGCAGTTCAGAGATTTCAGTCCCGGGGTAGTAGTGGCGGAGAATCCGCGCACAGTCATATCCCTTCGAAGCCATCACCGCGGCGCCTATCTGGCAGAGGCCGACTCCGTGGCCCCAGCCTTTCCCATGGAGTATGCATTCGTCGCCTTTCCACTCGATTTCGAAGGCCGAGCTCTTGAGGCAGCTGCCGCTGAGGGCCTTGCGTATGGCCAGTTCCTTCCCCAGCACGACGCGGCCACCGTCGCCGACGACTTCCAGTTCGACTATCCTCCCGGAAGGGCCGCGCTTGAGGGCCTTCAACTCCCGCACGGTGCCGATTCCGGCGGGGGTGGATGCTCCGCAGGGGGCATCCTCCGCCTGAATCCTGCCAATCAGCGCGGTGAGTTCGTCGCGGGTGTAACGGACCGTCCAGCGGTAGAAGTCCCGCGTCTGCAGGTCGTAATCGTTAAGCACCTTGCGGAGAATCTCATCGTCGTCGGTGTCGCAGAAAGGGCGGCCCCCCTCTTCCGGCACGTCCGGGACCGCCTGCAGATAAGGATAGTTCCTGTCTTCCCAGCAGCTGCTGTATAGTTCGGTAGTGCCTCCGCAGCACTTGGAATAGCGCGCGTCGCAGAGTTCTCCCTTATATGTAAGGACACTGCCCCAGGTCCTGTCGACCGCATCGCGCACGTTCTGCCCGACGGCACCGTCCAGTCCCTGATAGCGCTGGCAGTGGTCGTCTGCGCACACGTCGAAGCACCCGTGGGAGTGCAGATTGCTCATCACCCACGAACGGGAGATGACGGAGTGAGCCTTGAGGAACTCCAGCGGAGCGTCCGCGTGCATCTCGGAAGATATTACGCTCAGCAGGTAGTCCTCCAGCCCTATCCGGTTCACCGCCCTTATCCTGTCCCCCTCCACTATGAAGCGCAGGCGCCCGGCGAAACGGCGGGTAATCTTCTGCTCCCAGTGGAATCCTATGCCTATGGGCATGTCGTGCAGGATGAAGGTAGGTTCGCTGAAGAGGGTGGAGCGCGTCACCGCGTCGAAGGTGAGCTCGTCGTAGAGGGAGCCGTTGTAGTTGATCTTCCCGTCCGCCCAACTCACGCGCTGGGGGCCGGCTCCGTCGGAGATGATCTCGAAGACTATCTCCCGTGCGGCCATTATGCCTACGTCGATCTTGGGCTGGGTGCGGGTGAGACGCCATACCACGAGCGCATCGTCCTCCTCGCTCACGGACACCTCGTCCACCATCTGCCGGAGCTGTTCCTCGGTGATCTTCCGGAAATCCTCCTCCCTGGGGACGACGAAGTATCCCGCCATGTCGGCGGCGCCGGGGCTCATCGTGAGATGTTCCTCCCCTTCCGCGAAGTAATGATGGGAGCGCAGGTTGGAGCGCAGGACCACAGCGGTGCGAAACTCGCCGTTCTTGTACCAGGAATAGAGGTTGAAGCGGGGTTCGCTCTCCCCTTCCCTGCGCGGAGAGCATTCCAGCAGGCGGTAGAAGAGCTTGGCCATCGACTTCTGGGTAGTGGCCTTGAGGATGTATACCCCGCGGGTGAAGCCTTCGAACTTGTAGAGAGTGGCGTCCTGCACGCGTTCGAGTTCGCCGGTGGCGCTGTCCAGGGCCTTGTCCGCTGCCAGTTCGAGGGGCAGGATCTCCCTCGGGCAGGCCTGGAAATGCAGATGGTCCGGGGCGGACGCGCCGCTCATCGGGCCGTTGTAGAACACCGTGAAGTCCTGATACATCTTCGTAAAGAGCAGCATGTCCGGGAAGTGATGCCAGATGGTCTGGGGAAGATGCTGGTCGCGGGCGACGACCAGATGGTTGCGGAAGATGGGATAGGGGTTCACCTGCACATTGTAGCCGCGGTGTTTCTTGCCCTCGTACTTTACGTGGAACTGTTCCTTGGGGCGGTTTGCGGGGCAGAGGAAGCAGGGCCTCGCGGCGATGGACTTTTCGTCCACTTCGGCCGTGGAGGAGATAATGCGGCAGGGGTTCATCTGAAGGGTCACCTCAAGTCCTCCCACATCCATGTATCTGTATTCCGCATTCTTCAGGGAACGGAAATTCGCGGCCGCAAGAGGCCATACCGACAGCTGGTCCTTTATGAATTTGTGTATGTCCGCCATATTATAACAAGGAAAAGAGTCTGCCTTCAATCCTTCTGTACTCCTGTTCGAACTGGGGGGTGAATATCTCCTTCCCCATGGACTGCCCCACTTCGGCGCGAGTCCACCAGCGGCCCTCGTCCACTTCGTCGTTGTCCGGAGCGATGGCCCTGTCGGTCACGGTGGCGAAGATGTTCACCATCTCCGACTCGACGGGGCTGCGCCAGATGTAACTTTCGAGGAAGGAGGGGTTGAAGTCGACGAACGCAAGTTCCTCGCCGGCTTCGCGGAAAAGGGCTTCCATCAGGCTTTCGCCATAGGTGACGTGGCCTCCCACGGCGGTGTCCCAGCGTCCCGGGAACAGGTCCTTTGTCCTGGAGCGTTTCTGAAGGTAGATCCTGTCGTAAGGGTCGATGATATGAAGGTGAACCACCGGATGGAGCAGGTCCGGATGGCTGTGGCAGGCCTTGCGCGTGCTGCGGCCGGTCACCAGTCCGCTGGGGTCTATCACAGGGAGTATTTCGGTGTTGCCACGGACGGATTTGACTGCTACCAGGGGTGCGGGTTCAAGAGGATACAGAAGTTCGGACATTTGCTACTGGTAATTGATTATCCGGAGTTCCTCGGGGGTGTATAGTATCGAGTCGATAAAGTCGGGTGCGGCCTGCGCAAGGATCACGAATGCAGCCAGGGCAACCGCTGCCAGCGCTACCAGTACCAGGATTACTATCAGTGTGGTTTTCAGCCACTTGGGAAGAGGCTTGCGCACTTTCGGTGCCTTGACCTTCTTCGGCCTTGCCGGCTTTTCCGGCGCGGGGGGATCGGGTTCCGCTATCTCCAAAAGCGGGGTCTCTTCTATGGCGGCCGGCACCTCCTCGACAGGAAGTTCCGCGGGAGCGGAGCCATCCACCAGCGACACCAACTCCTCCACCTTGCCACGCACCTCCTCCTTGGTTTCCAGATGATTCTTCAGCGACACCGCCGGGAGCCCGAAGCCATCGGGGAAGATATCCAGATCCTCGTCGGTAATAAAGAAGAAATTGTTCTGACGGGTGGAACGCAGACGCCCGAGTCCGGGAAAAACCACGACTTTCTTTTCGAGAAGTTCCCTCTTCGCCTCCTCCAGAAAGTGCTGGAGAATGGCCTTGGACTGGTCGTAATCTATGCCGTTGCTTTGGGCATAAAGCTCCACCAGAGAATCGTCTTCGGACCTGCTCGGAATGAATGTGACGCGCCTGTAGGGCGGATTTATGGTATATCCCCTGTCGGAGAAACTGGCAGGCACCATCTCGGCCAGGAAGGCGCCGAGCCCCGGAAGGCCCACCTCCTCGTGGTCGAGCAGAAGCTCGCCGATCATCTTCGAAAGTAATGCAATATCCATAAAACTACCGAACTACAAATATAGATAAAAAAACACTGTGAAAAAAGTTAAAAAAAAGTTTTGCACTCTAAACTTTTTGTACTACCTTTGCAGTCCACAAAATTCCTCCTTAGCTCAGTTGGTTAGAGCACCTGACTGTTAATCAGGGGGTCCTGGGTTCAAGTCCCCGAGGGGGAGCCAAAAGACTCGCGAGCATTCGCGGGTCTTTTGTTTTAATTATCTTTGCACCATGAAATCGACTATAATCAAAGTACTGGGCGGCATGGCCGCAGCCGTATGCATGACAGCCGTTGCGGCATGCCACAACCAAAGCAAGTCCTTAAAGACCGAATCATTCAGCGCAAGCGACACTACCGCGCACTCATCTTTCACCATGAAGGCGGAACTCCCCGCCGGGAAGGACGCGGCTTCCGAAAATATCCGCAGGGAACTCATCGGCGTGATGGATTCCCAATTGGCTTTCATCTGCTCCTATGAGGGAGACAGGGTGTTCCCCGCATTCGAAGGCGAGGGCAGCAACGAGGCCGTCTTCAATTATTATAAGGAGAATGCAGCAAAGCGTCTCCGGGATCTTGGCGGCGAGGACGCCGCAGAGAGGGCGGAGTATTTCGATGGGGAGATACCCGGATGGGAATATGAATTCAGTCTTACCAAGACAGCGGACACCCTCGGGTACGTCGTATTCCAGAATCTGGACTACATATACACCGGAGGCGCCCACGGGGGGATGATAGGTCACGGAGACATGACCTTCGACCGCAAGACCGGGGAACGCATAAAATTCCTCGACGGCGACGTCACCGGCGCAATGCAACCGCTGCTGGTCAAAGGCCTGATATCCTATTTCAGTGAATATGGCGAGCAGATGACGGAAGAGAGTCTTATGGAGCATCTAATGTTGTGGGAAGAAATCACGCAGATTCCCCTTCCGACCTGGGATCCGCATCCATCCGCCGATGGACTGGTATTCACCTACCAGCAATATGAGATTGCGAGTTACGCCGACGGCATGCCGAACTTTACGATTCCGTACGAGGATGTCGCCCCTTATCTGACGCCGCAAGCCCAAAAGGTTCTTAATATGCATCAGCCTTAGGCAGGCGTGACGCTCTCTATCCGCAGGCGCAGGATTCCGGAGGGGACCCGCGCCTCGGCGATCTCTCCCACCTTCTTCCCCATCAGGGCGGCGCCTATAGGGGATTTCAACGAAATCTTTCCGGCCTCGAGATCCATCTCGTGCGGGCTGACTATCTCGAAACACATGCGCGCATTCGTAGAGAGGTTCGTGAATTCCACCCTGCTCAGCAGGCTGACCCTGTCCTTGGGGAGGGCGTCGGTGTCGATCACCCGGGAATTCTCCAGGACCTTCTGCAGGAAACGGATGCGGCTGATGGTCTTCCCCTGAGTCCGCCTCGCCTCCCGGTATCCAGCATTGTCGCTCCGGTCCCCCTGGGCGCTGGCCTCCGCGAGCTCTTCCTTCACCTTGGGGTAGACCTCGCTCGTGAGATGCTTCAATTCTGCCGCTATCTCGTCGTATCGCTGCTTTGAAAGATATTCCATGGCGCGAAGTTACTTATTTTTCTGCGAAACGCTCCCCTGCCGGGAAGAAAACAGGAACTCCGTCGGCGTGATGCCGGTCACTTTCCTGAAGAGCCGGGTGAAGTGGTGCGGGAACTCGAAGCCGAGGAGAAGGGCCGTTTCGCCCACATTGTGCCCGTTCATCAGGAGATTCTTGCCCTGCTCCGTCACGAAGGCGTGGATGTATCCGATGGCAGTGCCGCCGGTGGATTTGTGGATCACATCTCCCAGATAGCGCGGAGAATATGCCAGCCGGTCGGCGCAGTATTGGACGGAGGGCACGCCGAGATCCATCTGCCTGCCGTCCAGATAATACTCCCGCAGCAGGTTGTGGAAGCGCTTGAGGATGTCCGAAGATGTCTTGTCTTCCTGCGAAAGCTGGCGCAGATAGATGCGCTGGCAGTATTCCAGGATGAGGCGGATGTATCCCAGGATGACATTCCGCAGCGCCGGAGAGTCATCGTTCTCCTGAAGCTCGTGCCTGAGCTGCGTGAGCAGCTGGGTAATCCGCCCCCATTCCGAAGGCTCCATTTTCAAGGTCTCGATGGCGAAGTAGGAGAAAAAAGCGTAGTCCTTCATCTTTACTTCGAGGTCGGTTCCCCGGAGGAGTTCCGGTGAGAACAGCAAGGCCCATCCTTTGATATAGAGATCTTCACCGTCGTCTTCCTTGCCGCCGATCTGTCCCGGCTCCGCGGCGAAGATGGACC
>ONFK01000036.1 GCA_900317065.1 uncultured Bacteroidales bacterium | reverse complement strand
AGTTTCGTACGTTCTGAAGGGAGTGTGGGAAGAATCTCCGGGACGTCCAAATGGCCTATCCGCACCAGCTGGTCGTACACCTGACGGCGCTTGGCCTCCAGCTGCAGGGGATAGGGGAGAGGCTGCCATTTGCATCCTCCGCAGACTCCGAAGTGCCTGCAGAAAGGGTCCAGCCTGTCCGCGGAGGGTTTCTTCATCTGCGCAATGATTCCCTCGAGATAGTTCTTCTTTTTCTTGATTACCCTGATGTCCACGATATCGCCGGGTACTGCGAAAGGCACGAAAACCACCTGCCCGTCCGGGCTGTGGGCTATTGCCTTTCCTTCCGCCGCCACCGCCTCTATCGTGATGTCCTCCAGAAGGAGGTCGATTCTTTTTCTTGCCATCGTATTATGCTAATATCCCAAAACTTCCGCCCTGCCGGAATATGCGGCGGCCTCGCTTTCTGTCAAAATCCTAGACATCCTCGACCTTGAACCCAGGTCCAGGGCCTTGCCGGAGGCATCCTTGCTGCCGTACTCCTTCCATCCGCTTTCAGCACTGGGGGAGGAAGGATTGGGGGCAGGATTGGTGTACCATCCGCTTGCCGCGATAACAGGCGACATGGTGCAACCGATGAATGTCACGTTGTCGTAGTAGTCGGAACTTCCTCCGGACCGTGCCAGATACATAGTGCCGTCTTTTACTCCCTCCGCAGCGGTGAGCCTGCAATTGAGGAAGACAAATCCCTTGTCCGCCTTGTTCTGCACGCGGGCCTGGACTATATATCCCGCGGCTTCCGAACGGATTTCACAGTCTTCGAAGAGACAGGCCTTCGGGTACCCCCAGATGAAGTCGCAATGCCCGGATATCAGGGAGTTGTGAACATATACCTGGCCTTTGCAGAGGAAGGTGTCCTGAAGTGAATTCAGGGAGCAGTTTTCAATGAAAAGTTTGCCGTTGCCGTTGAAATAGAGCACCTCCGCCTGGCCCTTCAGCTCACCGAAACCGTTTTTCAGGCTGAGATTCTCTATCACAAGTCCGTCGCAAGCTTCCGCAAGTATTACACCGCGGCCACCGCAGGCTCCTATGGCCCTGCCGACGGAAGGCTTGGTTTCGATGCTTGCGCCGCTGCCGTTGGCGTAACTCTCGTTGTTGGCGTAACTGATGACGGTATTCGCCCTGTTTTCACCTTTCAGGGTGAGGGAATTCTTGTCCCGGATAAAGACTGTTTCGTTGTACGTTCCCGACGCTATGACGATTTCGACGACGGCAGTCTTCCCAAGCGTGGCAGAATAGCTGACTGCGCCCTGGACGGTGCAGAAATCCGCACTGCCGTCCGCATTGACCTTGAGTTCGGACTTGGAAGAAGGTTTCGACTTTGTCTTGAAACTCCACTCGCCCTTGGCGATGCCGCCGTGGCCCTTGACAAAGTCTTTGTCCATGGTGACATAGTATTCCTTGCCGAAATCGAGCACTCCGCTGTGCAATTTGATTTCAAGGGCTTTGCCTTTCACCCGCAGGGGAGTGTAATGGATTATCCTCCAGCGATTTGAGCATTTGACAGCATCCATGAACGTGTTGTAAATGCTCTCTTTGGTAATCTGCGCCTTGGGTATCATCTGCCCGTCTTCGCGGATGGTGACGGTCTGCAGGTCGGCAAGATTGATTTCATCCACTTGCCGGTCGGATGAATCGTAGACCTTTATGCTCCCGGCAGACCCGAGTTCGGGCACGGACGGCAGTTCGAGAAGGAGAGGGGAGTCTGTGCACATCAAACCCTCTTCGGCCGGCTTCTCGACGGGATCCGGCGCTACTACGGGCTCAGTCACGGGATCGGATGCGTTTTCGCCGGAGCAAGCCGCCAGCAGTGCAGACAATAAAATGATCGGGAATCTTTTCATATCCTGCAAAGATAATAATAATAGTTTTTATTATTTTTGTAGAAGTGATAGTCAGTATCATATTGTCCGTACTCCTGGGCCTTCTCTTTGTCGGGGCGGCCGTTATCATCGTTTTCGACAATGGAGATCACGGCACGAAGCTCGCCTGGCTCCTTACCATCACTTTCCTGCCCGTGATAGGGATTCTGCTCTATCTGATGTTTGGCATCAACTACCGCCACCATATCTTTTTCAGGCGCAGGCACGATGAGGCGATACGGGTCTTTACCGAAGAGAACGATGACGCTATCGTCCGTCTGCTCAAGGGAGACATGCCCTTCGAAAGCGTGGATGAAAGATTCCGGCCGCTTGCCAGGCTTCTGTCGAATGCAGAGGCCGGCAACAATCTCAGCGCCGGCAATTCATTCGAGATAATCACTTCGGGGCTGAGAAAGCAGGAACTGCTGCTCAAAGACATCGCCGAGGCCAGGGAATCCATTCATCTGGAGTATTTCCATTTCGGCAACGACAGAGGGGGAAGGGAAGTGATGGAGGCTCTCGGCAAAAAGGCATCCGAAGGCGTTGAAGTGCGCTTTCTCAACGAAAACATAGCAGATTTCCCGATTCCCACTTCGTATTACAACCGAATGAAAAAAATGGGAATAGAGGTTGAGCGTTTCACCAACAGCAAGCAGGGTATCCTGACGATTCCGATGAAGCTCAACTACCGGAATCACAGGAAGATAGTGGTGATTGACGGCAAAATCGCCTACACCGGAGGAATGAACATCAACAATCACTATTTCTTCCAGTGGAGAGACACCCACATGCGTATCGAAGGCAATGCCGTCGCAGCCCTCCAGACCATTTTCCTGGACTCGTGGCTGACCTCCGGAGGCAAACTCAAGAACCCTCTGCCATATTATTATAAAGAGTATACGGAAGTGCCTGACGGAGTCTTCAGGGACAAACTCATCCAGATTGTAGCGGACGAGTCGGATTCCAGGTGGCCTCTGCTGCAGATGGGCTATGAATGGGTGCTCCAGAACGCCAGGGAATACGTCTACATGCAGACTCCTTATTTCGTGCCTCCAGTATCTTTTCTAAATGCCTTGAAATCAGCCGCTTTGCGTGGCATAGACGTGCGTCTGATGCTGCCGGCCAAGGTAGATACCATGTTCATGGGAGCTGCCAACAAGGCCTTTTACAAAGAATGCATGGACGCCGGCGTGAAAATCTATGAGAGGGGCGGAGAATTCATTCATTCAAAGACTCTCGTGTGCGACGATTATCTGTCGCAGATCGGCAGCGCGAACATCGACATAAGGAGTTTCAATCTGAACCACGAAGTCAACGCTTATATCTACGACAGCCGGACGGCCATTGCCAACAAAGAGATTTTCTTCAAGGACATGGAGATTTCCGAATTGCTTGAACCGGAAAAATGGGCCGCGGAAAGAAAGTGGTATCAGTCGCTGTTCTCAAGGATAATGAGACTGCTTTCAGGAATATTGTGATTTGTTATACAATTTATATTATGTTAAGTTAACTGTTAAATAAAACACTTCCCCATGCTAATCAATCTACTACAGGCCGAAGCGGCGGTCGATCAATTTACCGCCGACTCCATCAAAGCTAAAACCGTGGAAACTCTTGGCGCACTGAAAGACACCGAACCCAACGTCCTCCTTCAGAACCTCGGGCAGCAGGCGCTGCACTTCGGGCTCAAAGTCCTTGCAGCCCTGGCAATATATATAATCGGCGCATGGCTGATCAAGAAAATCACGAAAATGGTATCGAAAGGCCTCGAGAAAAAAGCTTCCGATGCAGCCTTGGCGTCTTTTGTCAAGAGTCTTGTATCCATCACGCTCTGGGTTCTGCTGATTATCATCACCGTCGGTGCCCTGGGCATCAACACTACCTCGCTTGCCGCTTTGCTGGCTGCCGGCGGAATGGCCATAGGAATGGCCCTGAGCGGCACGGTACAGAACTTTGCAGGCGGCATCATGCTCTTGGTATTCAAACCTATTAAGGCCGGAGATTTCATTGAAGCTCAAGGATTTACCGGCACAGTCAGCGAGATAAACATCACCAGCACCAAACTGGTGACCCTGGACAATCGTGTTGTCTTCATCCCCAACGGAGCCCTTTCCAGCGGCAATATCAACAATTTTTCCGTCAAGGATCTCAGGCGCGTGGACATAAACGTAAGCGTCGCATACGGAACCGATATTGAAAAGGCGAAGGCGACCGTGCTCGACATCATCAAATCCAATCCAAAGACCTTGAACGCGGGCACACCCGGCGCAGCCGATCCCTTCGTCGCCCTTCTGACCCTTGGAGAAAGCACCATTACGCTGGTGACCCGCACCTGGGTAAAGGCTGAAGACTATTGGGACGTATACTTCTGGATCAACGAAAACCTTTACTCCCGCCTGCCTGAAAGCGGCATAGAGTTCAGCTATCCTCAGGTAACCGTAAATATCAACAAGGACTAGTCCTTCCCTATCAGCCCCAGGAACTCGTTACGGGTGCGGGCGGATTTGAGGAAGATCCCGGAAAAAGCCGACGTCGTGGTAACGGCGTTGGTTTTTTGTACTCCCCTCATGCTCATGCATGTGTGCATGGCCTCGATTACCACTGCCGTTCCGAGAGGATGCAAGGCATCCTGAATGCAGTCCCGTATCTGTTCCGTCAGGCGCTCCTGCACCTGCAGGCGGCGGGCGTAGGCCTCCACTACCCTCGCGATCTTGCTGAGACCGGTAATTGTGCCATCCGGAATATATGCGACGTGCGCCTTGCCTATGAAAGGCATCATATGATGCTCGCACATCGAAAACAATTCGATGTCCTTGACGACCACCATGTGCTTGTAATCTTCCTCGAAAATGGCGGATTGTATGATTTCCGTGCCGTTTTCGGCATATCCCCTGGTCAGGAACTGCAGAGCCTTCGCCACCCTTTCGGGCGTCTTCAGAAGGCCTTCCCTGGAGCCGTCCTCCCCTATCAGTGCCAGTATTTCCTTGACGTGTTCTGCAAGCTTGCGGGTGGTTTCCGCGTCGTATTGTTCTATATTCTTGTATGCCATAGCGGAACAAAGATACAAAAAAAGAAGGACACTCGGTCGGGAGCGTCCTTCTTCAGTCAACATTCAACTTAGTTTACCTTCTTGATCTGCTCGAGTTTGAGCGTGATTTTGGTGGTATAGCTGTCGTTGTTGTAAGTGAATTTTCCGTTGATGTCCAGAACACAGAGGTTGGAGGTCTTGTCGATCTCGATGCTTCCGTTTGCTTCGGCATTGAGGGCGAAGTTGCCTTCTACGTCAAGCTTGTAAGAGAAACTCTTGCCGCTGAGATTGAAGCTGCCGACATAAGGTTTGGCGCCTTTGAATTTCACCAGGAAAGTTCCGTTCTTGGTGAGGGTAACGCTCTCGATGTCGTAGGACTTGAAGTCGTCAGCCTCGATCACGTGCTTCTTTTCGTTGATGTATTTGGCCATCTCATAGAGACTTGCGGCCTTGGAGCCTTCGAAAAGGTGATCGACGGAAACTCCGCTGCCTTTCACCACTACGTTGGTGGAGTAAATCTTCCATGAGCTGTAGACGTCGTTTGTGCTGTTGCCGCTGTTGATTTCGGCAGCGCCGTTGTAATTTTCGCTGGGAGCATCGTCTCCGGTGCCTGTAGCTGTGATGGTGACGGTAGCGCCCTTGATCTCAACCTTACCGAAACCGAGCACATCGTAGACTCCGTTGCTGAAGGTATAGGTGGTGACAGTAGTGGATTCGTCGTTGTCGGATGCCTTGGTAAACGCTGAAGGAGCAACCTGCGAAGAACTCTCCTTGGTAATGATGGCATATCCGGATTCAGTAAATTCTATGCTCTTGATTTTGTCGCCTTTCTTAGTGGTGACGGGAGCTGCTGAGAGATCGACCACGACGGCCTGATCGGCATAGGTAGGAGCCTCTACGGGCTGGGCAACATAATTGTCGTCGTCGCCATAGGGATCATTGTTCTTGTTGCATGATACGAACACTGCCGTAGATAGGGCTGCAACAACGAGAATAGTTTTAAGATAAAGTTTCATATTACTGAAAATTTAAAGATTAACGATTTAGAAAAGTCGGATGTTCAGACCGATTTTGATGCAAGGAAGGAAATCCTTGAGCAGAGGCAATTCTCCATTCTTGGCCTTGTCGATCAGGTCGTCTTGCTGTCCATACTTGCCAACTATAGGTTTTCCGGTGAAGTCGAAGGAGTCTTTGTGGTCGACAGTCGCACTGCTGATTGCGGAATCCTGCTTGAGTTTGTAATCGCGGGCATAAAGCTCGAAACCGCTGGTCTTGAGCAGACCGAGATCGAGACTCAGGCTCATCCACTTCTTGAGATTGCAGACACGGCCCCAGCCGATTCCGAAATAGGGCATCAGGGTCTTGTTTGCGCGCAGACCTGCATGAACGAAACCATCGGGGTCGGTAGAGACGGAAATATGACCGGGCTCATTGGCCTCCTTGTATGAAATGGAAGTCTTCGCGTAATCTTCCTTGCTCAATTGCTGGACACCGGTGAGATCTGCGGTTCCGTGAAGAATTTCACCGTCGCCTCCGAAGAGACCTGCGGTGATGTGGAATGCACCCTTCTTGGAAAGGTAGAAGTCAATCATCCCGTAATACTGCATGGTAATGTCGGCCTTCACGGGAATGTTGGAAAGGTCGAGTTTGGTGCTGTTGTCAAGTTCCCAGGAACCTAGATCCAAGTTGGTCTGATAGGAATAGACGCTGCTGAGGAAGTTGTATCCGCCTCGGATTGCAAAGTGTCCTCCGATAGGAAGTCCTACGTTGGCTGTGAGACCATCCATCAGGCCGGCGGAAACGCCGATCCCGAGATGGTTGAACAGTCCGTAAGACTTCTCTTTTTTCTCCTCCCTCACTTCCTTGACTTTGGGGGCTTTGGGGGCTTTGGGCTCCTTGACCTTTTTCTCCTTGACCTTCTTTTCCTTCTTCGCCTTGACTTCCTCTGCCGGAGCCTCGGCTACGGTTTCGTCCTGCACCGTGACTTCAGGAGCCGCTACCGTCTCGGGAGCGACTACTGTCTCGGGAACGACTACTGTCTCGGGTTCAACTGCGGGAGGGGTTTGAGGGACATCGTACTCTTGAGCATTCAGCATTGCCGGGAAAACGACCAACAATGCAGCCAAAATGGAAAATGAATGTTTTTTCATATGACTGAAATAAAAATGTTTCTGTCTCAACAAGATACAAATATATAAAAAAGATGTGAGATTCTACCTTTTCGCTGCATTTTTATTCCTTAGCGACAACCGGATTGCCATAGATATGCCAGAAAATATCCCTCAGTCTGTCCTTGTCCAGACGTTTTTCCGCCCTGGACAGTTTATGCTCGGTATATGCCTTGAACGCTTCCAGGTCCGCCGGGGTATATCTGTCGGAGTACCTGTTGGTTCCGTTCATCAGGTCGTATGCCATATAGTTTGTCTTCCACAGTTTGTATCCGGAGATTATACGCTCATCCAGAATACGCCGTATCGCCTGGTATCTGTCGTTCTTCTCATACCAGGCTGCACGGGAAATCTCGGCTTCGCTGAGCGGCGCGCCTACACAGAGATGCACTCCCCCCTTCCACTGGCGTATGCCGGTAAGGATGCTGTGCATATCTTCATCTTTCTTCTTGTGATACTCGCCGGTGCTTTCCTTGATGAGAATCTCGCGCGCCTTGCGGAAATCGCAGGGTTCATATTCATAAGAAATCGACATGGGAACAATGTTGAGTTCCATGAAGTTGGACTTGAAGTCGCCGGTTCCGCTCATGTCGAACATTTTGAGAAGCCCCTGCTCCGTAACGTCCAGACCATTCTTGGTACGACCCTCGCGCTGTGCAATCCAAACGGAACTCTTGCCGGAAACAATTTCGGAACGAATGAATTTGGACAGAATCTGGGACGACAGATAGACTTCACGCGCGGAAATGCCTCGGATGACGGTAATCATGCGGTTGGACCTCAGCAACGCCTCCACCACCCCGTTTGCGAGCAGGTTGTTCCCTACGCAGATTTCGGTCAGCGGCACATTGTTGAGCATCAGCATCCACTGCGTAAGCGCCGGATCCAGGACGATGTCCCTGTGATTGGAGACGGCAAGGAATTTCCCGTCTATCTTATGAAGATTAGCAACTCCCTCGTAGGTAAAACCGGACGAGGAACGCCCGATGACGACATTGACGGCCTTGGAGACCACAGAGTATTGGAAATCGTCCACCCCCTTGATATTCAACAACATATCTTTAAGGGTGCTGACCGGGAATTCGGGGAAAATGTATTTGCTTATTACCGGAAGTGCCGGATGGCGGGCAAGTTTATGCATTGCGGCTACCACCTCTTCGTCGCTGTATGGCTGGATGTTTTCTAAATCTTCCATGTTATTCGTGTTTGAAAAGCAGTGAACTGTCTCCGTAACTCAGGAACCTGAAGCCGTTCGACAGCGCAAAATCGTAAATTGTCTTCCAGTCGCCGCCGACAAAGGCGGAAATCAGGAGAATGAGAGTGCTCTCGGGCTGATGGAAATTGGTGACCATCATGTCCACCAGACGGAATTTGAAACCCGGAACAATGATGATGCGGGTTCCGAGTTTAAGTTCCTCTAGGCTGTTCTTTTCGAGATAATCCATGATGGCATCGAGGGTTTCATCCGTGGAGTACTTGTAATCCCTTTCATAAGGGGCCCACTGAGGTATATCCTCCGGAGCGCCTTTTTCCAGGATTGAAACTCCGGCATAGTACAAAGATTCCAGAGTACGCACCGAAGTTGTGCCGACAGCTATGCAGGGAACGCTCTTCCCACGCAGCTTCCGAAGAAGGGCGAGACTGACGGAGAAGGGTTCCCTGTGCATGGGATGCTCGGCGACACGGGAACTCTTCACAGGCAGGAAAGTACCCGCACCTACATGAAGACATACAGTCTGAGTATCAATATGCTTTGCCCTGATAGCCTCAAGTACTTCTTCAGTAAAATGAAGCCCGGCTGTAGGAGCCGCCACCGATCCGCGTATATGGGCGTACAATGTCTGATAACGCTCCAGGTCGATGGCCTCGGTTTCCCTGTTCAGGTATGGCGGAATAGGGACCTGCCCACATTCTTCAAGCACCCTGGAGAATGGCTCTCCGCCCTCCCAGCAGAACTCGACGACTCCCGTCTGTCCGTCCTTCGAAAGCAGTCTTGCAGAGAGTTTCATAGCGGAGAGGGTGGAGTCAGCCGGACAATCGTAGTGCAGGATATCGTCTTTCCAGCGCTTGGAATTGCCGATCACACATTTCCAACTGCATTTTTCAGTAGCAGCAAAGATGGTATTGTACTCCGCCGGAGACACAGGCTCAAGACAGAAAATCTCTATATGTGCACCGGAGTCCCGCAGGAAATGCATTCTCGCAGGCACTACCTTGGTGTCGTTGAACACCATCAGTGCTCCTTCAGGCAGATAATCGGGCAGGTTACGGAAAACAGATTCAACAGGCTTGCCATCCTTGTAGACAAGGAGTTTGGAGGCGTCGCGCTGAGGCAACGGATATTTCGCGATCCTCTCGTCGGGAAGAGGATAATTGTAATCTTCTATTCTGATATCAGGTATCATATAAACGCAAAGATAATCATTTATTCAAATAGTTTCTCAGGCCGTCCGCGCACTTATGTAAATGTGTTCGGATCGTTGAAAAAATACTGTTTACAAGATTTACATTTTTAAAATTGTTGGCATAGTTTCGTTTCGGTTACAAATGTTTTTCACATAATTCAACAATCCGAAAGCAAGGAATCATAAGAAATTATTATGGTAAAAATACTGATAGGTTATTACCTTGCAAATCAGATAATTATATACTTATGACTAAATATAAATATTAAGCTATGTTCTCCTGTAACGAAAACAGGCGCAGCGAAACAGCGACGTGATAAATAAAAAAGGAAAATATATTTATTAATTTAGGTTATTATCAGCCGATTATATCATTATACATGATTCTTTACTTTATAATAAACCCGCCTGTGTTTCTCCTTTTCCCCTATTTACATTTACAAAATTAAATTTTGTGTTTACTGTTTTTATTCTTACATTTGTAAAAATTTGTTAAGAAAAATGAACACTCGCCTTCAACAGTTTTTGAGCGCCGAGAATCTCACGCAATCGCAATTTGCCGACAGCATCGGTGTCGCAAGGGCCAGCATCTCCCACA
>ONFK01000105.1 GCA_900317065.1 uncultured Bacteroidales bacterium | reverse complement strand
GACACGAGGGCGATGCGGTCCCAACCGGTGGTAGCGTTGAGTTCGGACTGCCATCCGCCGAGAAGGTTGATACGGTGACCGCCGATTTCTTTTACCCAGTCGAGGTTCGCACTAGCGGACCAGTAATTCGAACGGGTGGTGTAGGTCGCGCCTTTCACCATCGAGAACGAAACCACCTCGTCGCCTGTGAAATAGTTGAAGAACACGTAAGGATCGCGGTTGGTCTTGTCCATACCGGTAGAGAGGCGGTAGCCGACCTGCCCCTTGAGGGTGAGGCCGGGCATGATGTTCCACTGCGGACGGGCGTTGATTGTGACATAGTCCCTGATGTGCGTGTCGACCTGTCCGCGCTCAGCCTGCGCATACGCATTCATGTAAGATGCGATATAGTAGCCGTAGTAGTCGGTGTCGAAGCCTTCCTTGCGGGGATACTTGGCTACGATGTTGGAAGGCATCGAATATATGAGACTGTAAATGTTGCTGTTCGGGGTCACCTGAGTGTCGCGTCCGACGAAGGTATCAACAAAGACCAGGATGTTGTCGGTCAGGTTGACGGAAGTATTCGCACGCACGGTAAAGCGGTCGAAACTGTCCTTCTGCAATTTATAGATACCGTCCTGTTTCAGATACTGGGCCGATAGTGCGAAACGGCCGATGGAATTACCACCGGAAACCGAAATGTTGTGCTCGGTGATGGGAGCTGTCTTGGTAAGGAGGAGATCAGCCCACTTTGTATTCGGATAACTGATAGGATCGTCCTCGGCACGCGCGGCTGCAATCTCGTCGTCGGAGTAAGTGGGAGCGCTGCCGGTGTTCAGGTTGACCTGGTTGACATACTGCATGTATTCCCAGGAATCTGCCATATCCGGAATGTACAAGGGTGTCTGGACGCCGGCATAACCGTTATAATTGACCTTTACCGCACCTGCGACGCCACGGCGCGTGGTGATGAGGATCACGCCGCCGCCGGCCTTTGCACCGTAGATGGAAGCGGCAGCTGCATCCTTCAGGATGGTCACGGACTCCACGGTTGCGGGATCAAGCTTGTTCATGTCGAACTCGAAGCCATCCACGAGCACTAGGGGGTTGGTGCCCACGAGCGAAGCCATGCCGCGGATCTTGATGGTCGAGTTGTCGGAACCTGGAGCACCGGAAGCCTGTTGCACCAAAATACCGGTTGTACCGCCCTGGAGGGCCTGGGACATCTGGGTAACCGGCTTGTTGGAGAACTTCGTATTGTCGATGACGCCCACGGCGGAAGCGATGTGCTTGCGCTGCTGGCTGGTCATACCGGTGACAACCGCCTGCTCCAGCACGTTGACATCGTCGGAGAGGGCGATGGAAAGGTCTCCGATGGAACGTGTGACGTTGTACTCCACATCCTTGTAGCCTATGCAGGAGAATACGAGGATGTCTCCCTTCCTGGCTTCGATGGAGAAGGATCCTGCAACGTCGGCGACGACTCCGGTCTGTGTGCCTTTGATATAGACCGTAGCCCCGATTACAGGCTGTGGCGGCTCCTGGGTGTCGACCACGACACCGCGGATTGCCAGTTTGGCCCCTGATTGGGCGTTCAAGTTGCCTGCAGCACTCAAAAGTGCAATACATGCAACAGTCAATCTGAGCAATTTGCGCATTGGTTAAAGAGGTTAAATATTGATTATCAATTAAATGCAGTTAGAACCGGCAGCAGACTACGCAAGGTGCCAGTCTATGTCGCGCCAGGCAACGTGGTGATTCTCGGCGGGGATTCCCTTCTCGTCCATCCACTTGCGCGTCGCCCAGGTCATGTAGTTGTTGCTGTTGCCTTCGGCGGCATTCCACAGCCATTTGGGCGTAGGCCACAGGCAATGCTTGAAGTCGATGTTCTTGTAGAATGACTCACGCACACCGCGCTGGCCGTGATGAGCCATCTGCATGTAATCGCAGTTGAGATACTTCGAATACTTGGTTATGCACTTGGTGCCAGCCTGCTCGCTGGCATCTCCGGTGAACACGACGGACTTGGCGTCGTCCTCGAAACGGACGATGACGGACTGCTCGTTCACGACGCTTGTCCCTTCGCTTGCTGTTGTGAATTCCGGATTGGCGATGCCCAGCACCTTGATGAAGATGCCGTCCATATCGTAACGGGCGCCGAGAGTAAGATTGACGACATTCACGCCTGCGGCGGACATTTCATCAAGTTTCTTGTTGAAACGGTCGGTGAGCGCACGGCCCTCCTTTATGGAATCCGCGAGGCGGGAATAGTAGATAGTGTCAATTGTAATCCCCTGAAGGTCGTCGGCTATGTTCAGGAATGCGCCTATGTGGTCGCCATGAGGATGGGAGAACCACCAGGCATCGACCTTGTTGTTGCCCTGTGCCTTGATGTAACTGCGAAGCTTGGCGGCGTCGCCATTGGTCTCCATTCCGCCGTCGATCAGGATAAGATGACCGGCCGCAGTCTTCAGGACATAGGAGTTGCCGATAGTATCGGAGGCAGAAGTCAGCTGCCAAAGAGAAAAGTGCCCTGTAGGCTTCTCTACGGGCGTTTTTTGGTTATTATCGTACCCCCCCCCCTTGGAACATGAGTCAAGGAGAGCAGCACCGAAGGCAAGCCCTGCTACAGAACTGCCGGCCACTTTAAGAAATACTCTTCGTTTCATTTGACCGAAAGTTAAATATATTTATCAAAGATATTACCCGCAAAAAATCTTTTGAACAAAAATCAAAGTTATTTGGTCATTCATCAATAAAAATAATATGGTAATATCACGATAATTAAGTGTTGTGTGCTTATATTTGCAAATATAGAAATATTTTTCGTATTTGAAAAATCGAAACGTCAATGAAAAAAATCTTTCATATCATCGCTCTTCTCGCCATTGGGGTTTCTTGCAGCAATCCGCAGTTCGACAAGAAGGAGTTCTCAACGCTCAGAGACTGTTTCGCCAACCCTCCCCAAAGCGCCAAGCCGATGGTATGGTGGCATTGGATGAACGGCAACATCACCCCGGAAGGCCTGAGAAACGATATCCTGTGGATGCACGCCGCAGGAATCGGAGGGTTCCATGTGTTCGATGCGGCGCTGAAAACGCCACAGATGGTGGAGAAAAGGCTGGCATACATGTCCGATGAATGGAAAGAGGCTTTTGCAGGGGCCATCGCCCTTGCAGACTCCCTCGGAATGGAGGTTGCGATTGCCAGTTCCGCCGGATGGAGCTGCACCGGAGGGCCCTGGGTGGAGCCGGCAGATGCAATGAAAAAACTGACATGGCGCACCATGCCCGTGGAAGGAGGATCATACTTTGAAGGAAAGCTCCCGGATCCGTTCACGGTGAGCAGCCGTTTCCAGAACGTGCCCCTTCCGTACGAATACAACCATCACCAGGACGGTCCGATTCCCGAGTGGTATTATGACGACATAGCCGTGTTCGCCGTAAGGCTCCCTTCAGACTACAGGACTCTGGAGGAACTGGGCGCCAAGGTCAGTTCCAGCGGAGGCCATTTCGAAGTCGGCACCCTCACGGACGGAGATCTCGACAATGCAGGCCTGCTGCCTCCGGGTCCCGGCGGATTCGGATGGGTCCAGTATGAGTTCCCGGAACCGCAAAGTTTCAAGGCGGTGACTATCGTGAATCAAGTGGCACGCAGCGGCGGCCACGGCGTGCCGGCCAGCTGCAAGGATTCCCTGCTGATAAGCGACGACGGCATCCACTGGCGCACCCTGTGCGGGATTACCCAGGGAGCCGCCCAGCAACAGACGGAGTATCTGCCGGCGGCATCCGCAAGGTTCTGGAGGCTGAAACGCCCGAATCCCCAGGCAATCTATCACTATGGAATTCAATTGTTCCCCGCTGCTCCGGGCATCGAGATCGGCGAGTTCAATCTCCTCAGCCATCTGCCCGTAAACCACTATGAAGAGAAAGCCGGCTTCGCCGCCACCTGCGACCTCGCGCTATACAAGAGTGCGGAGGATGCCGAGCCGTCCGAAGTGATAGACATTACGGACTGCTGCCAAGACGGCGTCCTGCGATGGAACGCCCCGGAAGGTCGCTGGATGGTCTACCGCTTCGGAACATCCCTTACCGGGAAGAAGAATCACCCCGCATCCGCCGAGGCCACGGGGCTCGAAGTGGACAAGCTCGACAAGGATGCGTTTTCCCGCTATCTGCACACATATCTCGACATGTACAAGGATGCCTCCGGAGGCCTGCTTGGAGCCCGCGGCATACAGTACCTCCTGGTCGACAGTTACGAATCCGGGGCGCAGAACTGGACTCCCCGGCTGCGTCAGGAATTCCTCGCGAGAAGGGGTTACGACCTGCTCCCCTGGCTCCCGGCAACGGCGGGAGTGGTAGTGGAGAGCACAGAGGCGACTGAACGTTTCCTCTGGGACCTGCGCCGCACCCTGGGAGAACTGTTTGCGGAGAATTACGACAACGCGAGCGAGATCTGCCGGCGCGACTACGGGATGGAAGGCATCTTCATAGAATCCCACGAGCACGGCAGGAACTGCCTGGCGGACGGCATTTCAATCAAGAAAAGCGCATCCTATCCGATGTCGGCCCACTGGATCCAGAGTACGCTCGGGGGGAGCACCACCAGGCGCTTCGAAGGCCGTGCGGACATCCTCGAATCCGCCTCTGCGGCTCATATCTACGGCCAGAATCTCGTTGCGGCCGAATCCCTTACCGCATCCGGAGTCAACCGTCAGGCCTACACCTACTGTCCGGAGAATCTAAAGCCGACGGCCGACATGGAACTGTTTGCCGGAGTCAACAGGTTCGTCATCCACGAGAGCTCCCACCAGCCCCTGGACGACAAAGTGCCCGGGATGGGAATGTATATCTACGGGCAGTGGTTCCACCGCCACGAAACATGGGCGAAGCAGGCCTCTGCGTGGACGTCCTATCTTGCCAAAAGCTGCGCCATGCTCCAGCAGGGGCGCTTCGTGGCGGATCTCCTGTACTACTACGGCGAAGACACGAACGTCACCGCGCAGTTCAGCCGCAGCGAACTTGACGTGCCGTTCGGATACAGGTTCGATTTCATAGGAGCGGAGGCGTTGCAGAAGGAAATCAGTGTGAAGCACCGCAAACTCGTCACCGCAAGCGGAATGGAATATTCGGCGCTTGTACTCGGAGGGCAGGGGCTTAGGATGTCGGACGAAGTGAAGGCCTGCATAGAGAAGATCAGGGCGGCCGGAGTGCCGGTGATCGAGAACGGGGACTGCCATGCAGCCGTATCGGGGATTGAGCCCGACGTGCGGGCGGACGGGGCTTCAGACCTGCTGTTCGCACACCGCACCATGCCTTCCGCCGAAATCTACTGGCTCTGCAACAACTCAGGCGTAGCCCTGCAGACCGAAGTCAGTTTCCGCTGCAGCGGACGCAAGCCCGAACTCTGGAATGCCGAAACCGGAGAAATCCGCGACCTGTCCTGGACCATTTCGGACGGCAGAACATCCGTTCCTCTCGAGTTCACTCCGGGTGAGGCATATTTCATAGTTTTCGGAGAACCGGTTCGCGAGAAATCACACATCGTTGAGACTGTTCAGATGAAGGAAGCCTGCACTCTCGAAGGCCCCTGGAACGTATCTTTTCAGGAGGGCCGCGGTGCACCGGCATCCACAGTATTTGAGCGCCTCGCATCCTGGACAGAATCTTCCGATTCAGGCATCAAGTATTTCTCCGGCACAGCGAAGTACACCAAGGTATTCGAGTTCGAGGCCGACGGCGATCATCATTACGAACTCGACCTTGGAGGAGTCTGCAACATCGCGGAAGTCACCCTCAACGGCACGAAGCTGCGCACCCTTTGGAGGGCGCCGTTCAAAGTCGATGTCACGGACGCCTTGAAACCAGGCTTGAACAAGTTGGAGATTTCCGTCACCAACCTCTGGCCCAACCGACTCATCGGCGACGAACAGCCCGGCGTGAAGCAGCGCATCACCTACACCACCTGGCCTTTCTACAAGGCCGGCGATCCGCTCCTCGTTTCCGGCCTGCTGGGCCCTGTGAAGATACTGAAGTAACATACAGCTTTAAGCCGGCCGGCCCAGTTGCGGCCGGCTTTTTTCGTATAATATGAATTTGGCCCTTTCCTTTACGAAAAACGGACCCGATTGTATAAAAGGTTAGCCTTAACTTTACCTTGGAATTA
>ONFK01000017.1 GCA_900317065.1 uncultured Bacteroidales bacterium | reverse complement strand
GATGTCCGAGATGACATCTTCCGACATTTTCTCGAGTTTGGCCTCGGTGTATCGCATTGCAGCGACAGGGTCGCCGTCCATGCTTCCGAAGTTGCCCTGGCCGTACACCAGCGGATAACGCTGGTTCCACCCCTGGGCGAGACGCGCCATTGCGTCGTATACGGAGCTGTCTCCGTGCGGATGGAACTTACCGAGCACCTCGCCCACGATACGGGCGGATTTCTTCGTCTGACCGCCGTAAGACAGGCCGAGCCCGTCCATCCCGAAAAGCACCCTGCGCTGCACGGGCTTCAGACCGTCGCGGACGTCCGGAAGAGCTCGTGACACAATAACCGACATCGAATAGTCGATGTAGGCGCTCCGCATCTCGTGATCGATCTCGACAGGCTCGATATAACCGTGATTCACTTCATTGAAATTTCCCTCACTGTCCATATTTTTCTTCTATAGTTTTATGCTTGTTTATAAACACGCAAATTTAACAAAAATATTCGATTTAATTGTTATTTTTGCAAGCAAATATACCCGCTTCAGATGAAGATTTCAGATGAATTCGACGCCATCGTCGGCTTTGCCCGCGAAGAGGCCATGCGAACCGGCAGCTACAGCATCGATGCAGACCACTTGTTCCTCGGAATCCTGCGTCATGGCAGCAACCGCGCGGTCGAGGTGTTGCGCTCTCTCGGAGTGGACACGGCCACGTGCAAGTCCGAAATCGACTCCCGGATTTTCCACGAGCACAGCATTCCCTACGGCTCCGAAGACGACATCCGCCTCGGACGCGAAGGCAGCAACACCGTCAGCCTGGCTATCGCGGAGGCCATTGCGGACGGAGCGGAAGAAGCCGGGGCGATGCACATACTGAAAGCCGTCTGCAAGCAGGAAAAGAGCCACAGCAGCGAATACCTGCGGCGCAGAGGTCTCTGCAGCGGCATTTTCGCGAAAAACAGGCCCGCCCGCAACAAGAGCGAAATCGATTTGAGCCATAAAGAAATCGGGATACTCATATCCACGATGAAGTTGAACCCGGACAAAACCATAGTAAGCTGATGAAACACTTTTCCGCCATCATCCTCGTATTCCTCGCAGCCCTCACCGCATCCGCACAGCGGGTTCGCATCGACATCACCCCTTCCGGCGAGTACATGTTCGCCCAACGCGACACCTGCCAGCTCTTCATGAGCGTCTACGACCCTGCTCCGGAGAGCGACACCCGCTTCGAAGGGAAGGCGAAGCCCACCATTCTCTTCATATTCGGTGGAGGATTCATCAGCGGCGACCGCAATTCGCGCGGATACCTTCCCTGGTTCCGCAAGTACAACGATAACGGATACAAGGTCATCACCATCGACTACCGCCTCGGGCTCAAAGGCGCCGGAAACGTAGGCGCAGGCAACGTGGGAACGATCTACAATGCCATACAGATAGGCGTCGAAGACCTCTTCAGCGCTACCTCGTACATAATCGAAAACGCAGAAGCGCTGGATGTCGATCCGTCCAACATAGTCGTCAGCGGTTCGTCGGCCGGAGCCATGATCGCCATGCAGGCGGAATGGCACATCTGCAACCGCAGCGGCCATGCCGGCATGCTTCCCGAAGGCTTCAACTACGCCGGAATCATGCCCTTCTCCGGAGCCATACTCTCCCGCGAGGGCAAGATAAAATATGCGAAGGAACCCGCCCCCACCCTTTTCTTCCCTGGCACGGACGACAAGATAGTGAACTACAGGAGCATCAAGTTCTTCAAGAACCGCTTCCAGGGAGCCTCCCCTCTCGCCGAAATTTTCGCCAGGAACGGCTACAACTACAGCATCTACCGCTTCGAAGGCAACCAGCACGAGATCGCAAGCGCTTTTCTCAAAACATTCCCGGAGCAGCTCCGCTTCCTTGAGACCAATGTCATAAAGGGCGAAAAAAGGATCGTCGACGCTACTGTCAACGATCCTTCGATCAAGGTCTGGGGAATCAACTCCACCAAAGACCTGTACAGGAACAACTAGGCCGTCAGCTTGTCCATCACCAGTTTCACCAGTTCGTTGACGCGGGATTTGTAATCCGTGTTGGCGTCCTTGAGATAGCGGTGCGCGATGGCGGCGCAGACGGTGATGGCGTCATGGCCGAGCTTGCGGGCCATGCCGGCGAGGGCGGATCCTTCCATCTCGAAGTTGGTGATTCGGTATCCGTCGTATTCGAACTTCTCGAAATCCTCGAGCATGTCCGGCATAGCCAGTCCCTGGCGGACGACACGTCCCTGAGGGCCGTAGAATCCGGATGCGGAAACTGTCATGCCCTTGACGGTGCAGTCTTCAAAAAGCTTTATCAGCTTCTCGGAGCCACGCACGAAATAAGGATCGGGCAGATGCCTGTCCCACTTCACAGCCTTCTTGAAAGCCTCTTCGAAGTCGAGGAGCGCGATGTCGTCGCGGCCCTCGTACCAGTTCATCAGGCCGTCGCAGCCGACGGAAATATGGCTCAGGATGAAGGATCCCAGGGGGATGTCCGGCTGGATGGCGCCGCAGGTGCCGATGCGGACGATGGTGAGGGTGCGGTGCTCGGGTTTGACTTCGCGGGTCTTGAAATCGATGTTCGCAAGGGCGTCGAGTTCGGTCATGACTATGTCGATGTTGTCGCAGCCGATACCGTGCGAGAGAGCAGTCACCCTCTTGCCATGATAAACACCGGTCGCAAAGGCGAATTCGCGGGACTGCCCCTTTGCCTCTATGCTTTCGAACAGGGGTTCGAACATCTTGACTCTCCCGGGATCGCCGAAGACGATCACCGTATCTGCAAGTTCTTCGGGCTTGATGTGGATGTGGAATGCCGAGCCGTCGGCATTGATGATAAGTTCAGATTCTGGTATTCTCATGATTCAGTGTTATTTACGTTTGGAGGCACGCAGGCGGGATGCGCTGCGCACCAGCAGTTCGTCTCGGAGTATTGCCCTCGCAGCCAGGAAATCCAGGATGGCGGCAATTATAGGAAATATGGTTGTAAAGCTGAGTGAAGGACGCGGATCCGCCGTAAAATAGACGATACACATCCAGACCTGCAGGCCGATGAGAAGAAGCCCTGCCAGATTGGAAAGCCGCATCTGCAAAGTGCGGGATTTAAGCGCGACGATGGCCAGCAGCTGGCAGGCAAGCGCCAGGCTGAACAGCACGATGAACCACGTGCCGTAGGGCTGGAAATACATTGCGACGAGCAGTCCCGAAGCAATGAGCAGGTAAAGAGTCTGTATTCTCTGCCACATATTCTATCTTGAATTGAATCTTGCGAGCACGGCGGGCTCATAAGTCTTGGACACCGGGACATCCCCGGCTCCTTCTCCCAGGTCCAGGTAATAGCCGTCTTTCTCCTTGTGGAGAACCTGCACCTTGGACATGTTCACTATGTACTGCCTGTGGCAGCGCACGAGGTCGCTGCCGGTAAAACTCTCTTCCACGGTCTTCAGGCGGCAGCGGAGCATATACTGCTTCATGCTGCCGGCGTGGTCTTCGTACCAGACCTTGATGTAGTTGTCGTCCGATTCTATGTAGTAGATATTCTTGAGCCGGACGCTCAGCTTCATCGAGCCTTCGTTGTCGGAGAGGGTGATGATCTGCTCATCGGAGGCCGAAGGCACCTGGTCGCTCACGACGTTGCCGAGATTGGTCAGGCGGAAGATATCCCCGCGTCCCTGTATCCGCAGCAGCATGGCCAGCACCAGGCAGGAAACTGCCAGGGACGCCGACGACACTATCAGGGATACCAAATCCATACTTAGGCCTTATTCTCCGGCTTCCTTCAGGCGCTCGGCGTTCTCCGCCACCTGCAGCTGGTCGATGCATTCTCGGATGTCGCCGTCCATGAAAGCTGGAAGATTGTACATTGTCCAGTTGATGCGATGATCCGTCACACGCGACTGGGGATAGTTGTAGGTGCGGATCTTCGCGGAACGGTCGCCGGTGGAGACCATGGTCTTGCGCTTTGCCGCGATTCCGTCGAGATACTTCTGATGCTCCATGTTGTAGAGCCGCGTGCGGAGCTCCTCCATCGCGCGCTCGGCGTTCTTGATCTGCGAACGCTCCTCCTGGCACTGCACCACGATTCCGGAAGGGATGTGGGTGAGGCGCACTGCGGAGTAGGTGGTGTTCACCCCCTGTCCGCCCGGGCCGGAAGCGCAGAAGAGGTCCTTGCGTATATCCGCGGGATTGATCTCGATGTCGAACTCCCCTGCCTCGGGGAAGACCGCCACGGAAGCGGCCGAAGTCTGGATGCGGCCCTGAGTCTCGGTCTGCGGCACGCGCTGCACGCGGTGCACGCCGGATTCGTACTTCATTATGCCGTACACTCCGTCGGGGCCGGAGAGCTTGAACACCACCTGCTTGAAGCCGCCCGAAGTCCCGGGCGCCTGGTCGGTGATTTCCAGCTTCCATCCCATGCTCTCGGCGAAGTGCTGGTACATGCGGAAAAGGTCGCCTGCAAAGATGGCAGCCTCGTCGCCACCGGTGCCGCCCCGGATCTCGACCAGGGCGTTTTTGCCGTCATCGGGATCCGCAGGAATCAGCAGAAGCTTGATATTCTGCTCGATATCGGGAATCTGCGACTCGATTTCATTTATCTCCTCGCGGGCCATCTCCTTAAGGTCGGGATCGCTCTCGTTCATGAAAACGTCCTTCGCCGAAGCGAGATTCTCCATCTTCTTCTTGTAGTCGAGCCCGGCCTTGATGATGGGCTCGAGTTCCTTGTAGTCTTTGTTGAGCTGGACGTACTTCTTCATGTCCGACATCACGTCGGGGCTGGACAACTGCTCCTGCAAGGAAGCGAACTTGTCCTGCAGCGAAAGTACCTTCTCAAGTAATTTGCTATCTGCCATAAATGAATTATTCTCCTATCTTCTTGATGTAGCAGCGTCTGCGCATGAATGGTTCATGCTCATAGCTGTTCCATATATTCACCGCGCTGTTGCTTTCGATCTGCGGATTCGAAATGGCCCATCGCATGCCTACGTGTATGGCCTTGTCCGCCATCTCCTTGTAATACACTGCCGACACGCCCTTGTTCTGCCATTCGGGCACCGCACCGTTGATCATGAGGTCGGTGGTCTCGAAATTGTGCATCGCACGCAGCAGGTGGAACCAGCCGAAGGGGAACAGTTTGCCCTTCGCCTTCTGCAGAGCCTTGGAAATGGTGGGGAACGATATGCCGAATGCAACTATCTCGTCGTGCTCGTCGAGCAGCAGGCAGCTCGCCTTGTCGCTGATGTAGGGCATGGAATCCCTTGCCTCCTGCTCTATCTCGGCGTCCGTGAAAGGTATGAAGTTGTAGACCGTCTCGGCGAAACTGTCGCTGTAGAGACGGAAGAACTTGTGCACCATCTCGGGATCCTTCTTCAGCTTGTCCAGGCTGCCGAAGTGCAGGTTGTAGCGATCTTCCACGATCTTAGCCACACGGCGCGCCTTTTCCGGCACTCCGTGGTTGGCGACCATCTTGTACTGCACCCAGTCGCACTCCTTCTCGAAGCCCAGCTGCTCCATGAAGTCGTTGTAGTAAGGGAAGTTGTAGAGGCAGTTGAACGGAGGGATGTTCTCGTAACCCTCCACCAGCATGCCCTGTTTGCCGAGGGTGTTATAATAGAGAGGACCGTGAATGGTATCCATTCCCTGCTCCTTCGCCCAGGCCTCGGCCGTTTCTATCAGCAAGCGGGCGACCTTGATGTCCTTGATGGTGTCGAACCAGCCGAAGCGGACGCACTTCTTGCCGTAGCGCTCGTTGTAGCGCGGATTGATCATCGCACAGATGCGCCCCACCACCTTGCCTCCGTCAAGCGCCATCCACATCTTGTGCACGCAATACTCCAGGGCGGCGTCCTTGGTGAGATTGCGGACCTCCTGGGTGTGCAGTGCGGGAACGTATTGGGGGCAGCCCCTGTAGAGGTTGTCCGGAAAACGTACGAAGCGGATGATATCCTTCGCGTCGTTGACTTCGATTATTCTGTATTCTGCCATAGCCTGCAAATATAACTCTTTTTTATTTTACACTGTGCCAGTGCGGGCCGAAGCGCTCGAAAGCAGCGCGGTCCAGGGCCTCGCGGTCGTCCGGATGGGCGATGCTGATCATCAGTCTGGCGCGCTCCTGCAGCGATTTGCCGTAAAGATCCACTGCGCCGTATTCGGTCACGATCCAGTGCGCATCCGCACGCGGAGTCACTACGCCTGCGCCGGGATTGAGCTGTGCCACGATCTTGTTCTTTCCCTTGTTGGTGCGGGATGCGAACGCGGTGATGCTCTTTCCTCCCTCGCTCATCGACGCGCCGCGCACGAATTCCACCTGCCCGCCGGTGCCGGAGAAGATGCGGGTGCCTATGCTGTCGGCGCTGATCTGCCCGGTGATATCCACCTCCGTAGCGGAGTTGATGGCCTTCATGTGAGGATTCTGGCGGATGACGAAAGGATCGTTCACGTACTTGATGTCGCGCATCAGCACGTCGGGATTATGGTCGATGAAAGAATAAACTTCGTTGCTGCCGAGGAGGAACGACGCCACGATCTTGCCCTTGTCGATGGCCTTGTTGGAGCCGTTGATCACACCCTTCTTGATGAGGCGCAGCAGCCCGTCGGCGAACATCTCGGTATGGAGACCGAGGTTCTTGTGATTCACCAGCTGGGCGGCGAGGGCGTTCGGAAGTGCTCCGATACCCATCTGGATGCAGTCGCCGTCTTCCACCAGGGCCGCGCAGTTCTTGCCGATGAGCACCTCGGTGGGAGTAGGCTCCGCGAAAGCCGCGGTCACCAGCGGAGTGTCGTCCTGCACCAGATAGTCGAACTGGTCGAGGCTCAGGAGGTCGCCGTAGGCATAAGGCACGTTGGGATTCACCACGCCGATCACCAGGTCTGCGCTCTCCACGGCCGCGACCGAGCAGTCCACCGAAGTTCCGAGCGACACCCTCCCCTGTTCATCCGGCAGAGAAACCTGCACGAGGGCCGCTCCGAGCTTGATATGCCCTTCGCGGTAGAGCTTCTGGCTTTCGCCGAGATGGACGGGAAGATAGTCCGCATATCCCGCATTCACGTTCGCACGCACGTTGGGCCCAAGGAAGAATCCCTGGTCGAAGAAGATCCCCTCGTAGCGGGGCTCGCTGTAGGGAGCCGGGCCTTCGGTGTGGAAGTGATGGAAATGAAGGTCGCGGACATCGCCGGCATCGGCCCTGCGGCACAGAGCGCTGATCAGGCAGTGCGGCACGCTCGCCACGCTGCTCAGGTGGATATGACTGCCGGAAGGGATGTGGCTCACAGCCTCATCTGCGGAAACATATTTAATTGCTTTCATTGGTTATTATTCTTATTTTTGCATTAGTCTACAAATTTAATAAATATTCTGATGCACACAAAAGAAGAAAAACTCAAAGCCTTTGCAGAAGCGCTGGATATCATGGAAACATTGAGGGCGAAATGCCCCTGGAACGCAGCCCAGACCACACAGAGCCTGAGGCCCATGACAGTGGAAGAAGTCTACGAACTCAGCGACGCTGTGCTCCGGGGCGACGACAAGGACCTTCGCAAAGAACTTGGGGACGTTCTCCTACATATTATTTTTTACGCGCGCATAGCCGAAGAAGAAGGCCGCTGGGACATTGCGGACGTAATCCGCGGGCTCTGCGACAAGATGATTTTCCGCCATCCCCACGTTTTCGGGGGCGGTCCCTCGGAAGGCATGACCGAAGAGGAAGTCGCCAAAAACTGGGAGCTTATCAAGACAAAGGAGAAGGGCGGCAACCGCACCATCCTGGGCGGGGTACCCAAAAGTTTTCCTCCGGTGCTGAAGGCCTACGCAATGCAGGACAAGGCCCGCAGCGTGGGATTCGACTGGGAGGAGCCCCAGCAGGTGTGGGACAAGGTGATGGAAGAATACGGCGAAGCCCACGAGGCCGTCGAAGAAGCCGATCCGGCCCACAAGGAAGAAGAATTCGGCGACCTTCTGTTCGCAGTGGTGAACGCCGCACGCCTCTACGACGTCGACCCGTCAGTCGCGCTCGACAAGGCCTGCGAGAAATTCCGCCGCCGCTTCACCTATCTCGAACAGCAGACCATCGCCCGGGGCCGGGACCTCAAGCAGATGTCCCTCGCCGAAATGGATGCCATCTGGGACGAAGGCAAGGCTAAAGGGCTGTAAAAAACGAGAAGTGGACGCGGCCGTAGACTTTTTCCTTGACGAAGCGGGGATGGCCGGTGAATGAGTGTTCGTCGCCGTGCTCGAGGATGAAGTAGCACTCCGGGTGGAGTATCCCCTGGCCGAGGACTTTGTCGGGCAAAGTCTCCAGGCCTTCAAGGGCATAGGGTGGATCGGCGAACACGAGGTCGAACTTTTCGGTGCAGATGGGGATGAAGTCGAAGACATTGTCCCGCACCATGGTCACATTGTCCAAGCCCAGGCGGGCGGCCTCCCTCTTTATGAAAGACGCATTCTCGCGCGCCATCTCCACGCAGTACACGCGGGCGGCGCCCCGCGAAGCGAACTCGAAACTGATGGCCCCCGTGCCGCCGAAGAGGTCGAGCACTTTCAGGTCTTCGAACTCGTATTCGTTGTTCAGGACATTGAAAAGGCCCTCCCTGGCAAAATCCGTGGTGGGCCGTGCCGAGTAGCGCTGGGGCAACTCGATTGTCTTGCCTTTGAGGCTGCCGCCGATGATTCTCATATCTGTTCCACCGACTTGAAGTAGCGATAAAGGCTCATCTCCTCTTCTGGCCCGATTAGACTGCGCATGCATATCGTGGATACCTCCGGATTGAGCTGGAGTTGCTTCATGGCAAGGAAGACATAGTATTCGGCAGTCGTGAAATCCGGAGCCTCGAACACGTTTGCCAGCAGCAGGCTGCCGCCCTGGGCGATGGCGAGATACAGATGATTCTCTTTGTAGGATGCCACTATCTTGTTGTAATCCTTGCACTTGGGCAGATCCTGCAGCAGATACCACAACTCCGGAAGAGCCTCCACCCTCTCATTCTCGACAGCATATAGGAGCACCGCGTCGTACTGCGGCACATCCGCCCACTTGACCACGTCGCCCTCCTTCAAACACGCGACTTCTGCAAGAGTCTCCCTTGCAGAAGTCGTGTTGAAGAAATGCGTGGGCACCAGAGTGCACGCAGGTGTGAGAATGGAGATTTCCACCTCTACTCCCAGTTACCGGCGTTGTTGTTAGGAGCGGTAACCGAACCGACCTGCAGGCCCTCGTAGCGGTTCTGGTCCCTCTTTTCGGCATCGAGGTTGATGCGGAGCTGATTGTCCATACCCTTGAGGAGGGCCCTGTAGGGCATCTTGGCCTCGAACAGAGGAACGGGAACGCCGGAAACGGTTTTTACGAGAGCCTCCATAAGAACGGGCTGGCCGCCGGAGAAGGGGATGTACTTGAGGGAATCCACGATGAAATTGTCGCGGCCGTTAAAGAGAGTGTCTTTCACCGGAATCTTGGTCTCGACGGAGAACACGAGGTCTTTGTCACCCGCTTCGTAGAGCTTGAGGAAATCTTCACCTGTCATCTTCTTGCGGGAAGCCTTCTTGATCTTCTCGGTATGGGCGACTGCGAGGGAGTCGTCCATGGAGCCGACCTGCATCACGATACCCATCTTGCCGTTGTTGTAGAAATCGGCGAGGGAATCGACGGTGGAGGTGAACTTGCCGTTCACACTCTTGTATGCAACCTGAAGGGTCCGGATGTCTTTCAGACGCTGGATGGCCACGCTTTCGCGGTAAGCCTTCTGCTTGCTGAAGTTCACGGGTTTCATTATGCTCTTGACGATGAGGTCGACAAGAAGGACGCAGAGAAGGAACAGGACGATCTCAAGAATGATCTTAACTGACTTTTTCATATTTCGTTTCTATAATTCCAAGTATATCCGCACAAAGTTAGAAAATTCATTTTTCAAATGCAATATTCTTATTAAATTTGCTCGCGAAAAAATGGAAAACATCTCTGTACTGAAGCAACTGTTCGACAACGCCTCCGTAGTTTCGGCGATAGTCCACACGCACCCGGACGGCGACGCCCTGTGCAGCGGTGCGGCCCTTGTCGGCTATCTTTCGCAGAGGCTCGGGAAAGATGCCGTTCTGATTCTTCCTGACAAGGCTCCGGACACCCTCGCATTCATCGCGGAAGGCATTGAAGTGCTCGACGCTTCGATGCATCCCGAAGAAGCCGGCAAGAGGATTGCAGGGTCGGATCTCATCGTCATCATGGATCTGAACGAGTTGCACCGCACGGAGCAGCTCTCCCCCGCCCTTTCCGCAGCGAACACCACGAAAGTGCTGATAGACCATCACCTCCGGCCGCAGCTCGAAGCCTTCGACCTTGCATTCTCCGAACCCTGGAGGTCCTCGACATGCGAGCTCCTCTATTTCATTCTCAAGGAAATGGAAGGCGGAAAGACGGGGAACATCCCGATATCGTGCCTTACAGCCATGATGACCGGAATGACCACGGACACGAACAATTTCGCCAACTCGGTAATCCCAAGCACTTTGCAGATGGCGTCGGAATTGCTCCAGGCCGGAGTGGACAGGGACTGGGTCCTGGACAGGCTCTACCACTGCGACCGGCGGCAGCGCCTGGCGGCCTTCGCCGACATGCTGGCGAACCACCTGACCATCCTCCCGTCCGGCATTTCCTATATGATAATGAGCTCGGAGATGCAGGAGTCATACGGCACGGAAGCGGGAGAGACCGAAGGCCTCGTGAACATACCCCTGTCCCTGCGCGACGTGCGCATGAGCATTTTCCTTCGCGAAGAGGAGGGATTGTACCGCGTGAGCATACGTTCCAAACGCGGGCTCTCCGCACGGAACATGGCCGCAGAGTATTTCCACGGAGGAGGGCATGAGCTTGCCGCCGGAGGGAAGATATTCTGGCCGCAGGACATCCCTTCGAAAGACGCCGCGGCCGGCTGGCTCGAAGAGATTGCGGCACGATTTCTGCGAAACGAAACGACGAACTGAATGAGTATGAAACTGAAATATATCACAACGGGGCTCGCATTGCTCCTTCTCGCATCCTGCGCCAGGGAAAAGAGCGCCGGCCTGAACGACGATGCCAAACGCTATTTCGACGCATGGATTTCCCGGAACCACCCGTCTGCGACACGCACTCCCCTCGGAGCATACGTGCTCGAAGAGACGCCGGGCACCGGAATCGACGCCGCCAGCCTTGCTTACATACGCGTGAACTACACCACCTATACGCTGGCAGGGCAGATGCAGAACACGACGGTCGAGAAAGTAGCCAGGCAGAACGGCAATTACGACGAAACCAAGTACTACGGCCCCATCGTCGGCTATCGCGGCGACGGGCTTGAAGTCATGGCCGCAGGGCTGGAAGAGGCTATTTCCACGATGAAGGTGGGCGGACGCAAGAAAGTCGTGGTGCCCGGTTGGCTAAGCGAGGCGGAGCGTTTCTATACCGAAGAAGAGTACATCGAGAACTGCTCCGGCACAGACCTGATCTACGATCTCGAACTGGTCGATGCATTCGACGACATCGAAGCCTGGGAACTTGATTCCCTGAGGCGTTACATGAAAATCAACTACCCGTCTGCGGTAGAGGATGCCGAACAGGAAGGTTTCTTCTACGTAAAGACCAGGGACGGGCTCGACAGGGAGTTCCCTTCGGACACCACCGTCTACATCAATTACACCGGCAGACTCCTGAACGGACGCGCGTTCGACACCACCGTCGCCGACACCGCCAAAGTCTGGGGGCTGTATTCCAGTTCCAAGACCTATGCGCAACAACAGGTAAAGTGGTTTTCGTCCGACCAGGACTACACGTCCATCACCCTTGGAGAAGACGAGACCTCGGTGATTCCCGGTTTTGCATACGGGCTCAGCGTGATGCATCCCGGAGAGGCCGGCAAGTGTTTCTTCGTATCGAAATACGGTTACAGCGGTTCCGGCTCCGGCAATTCGATCCCATCCTTCTCTCCCCTGTGTTTCGAACTTGAATTAACCGAAAAGCCATAACATGAGCACTGCGGCACAAGGGAAGGCTCCCGTGGAGCTGGAAACCAAGAAAATAAGCACATTGCTCAAAGAATACGCGGTCCCTGGCATCATAGCCATGACCGCGAGTTCTTTGTATAACATGGTGGACAGCATATACATCGGGCACATAAAGGATGTGGGCGCCCTTGCCATCTCCGGGCTTGCCGTAACCTTCCCCGTGATGAATCTGGGCACCGCCATCGGCACCCTCGTGGGCGTCGGGGCATCCACCCTCACGTCCATGCTGCTAGGGCAGAAGAACTACGTCACCGCAAACAAGGTGCTCCCCAACGTAGTCACCCTCAACGTGGTGCTCGGGGCCTTGTTCTCCGTCCTTGTACTCGCATTCCTGAAGCCGGTTCTGTTCTTCTTCGGCGCCAGCGACGCCATCTACCCCTTCGCCAGGGACTACATGGTGATCATCCTGGCGGGATTCATCATCTCCCATCTGTATTTCGGCCTGAACGCCCTGATAAGGGCCACCGGCAATCCCCGCCTCGCCATGGGCCTGACGCTGTTCACGGTCATCAGCAACGCCGTCCTGGACCCTCTGTTCATCTTCGTCCTCGGGCTCGGGGTGAAGGGCGCGGCCATCGCCACGGTGCTCTGCCAGACCATTTCCCTGATCTACAGCCTGGTCTACTTCTCGTCCGGAAAGAATGTCATCCACTTCGGCAGACGCATCTTCGGGTTCAGTGCCAAGATAGCCCGCACATCGCTCGGAATAGGCCTGGGACCGTTCCTGATGAATGCCGCGGCGTGCCTGGTTTCGATGTTCATCAATCAGCAGCTCCGCAAATACGGCGGCGACCTTGCAATCGGTGCATACGGGATAATCAACCGTGTATCCTTTCTATTCCTGATGGTCGTAATGGGCATCAACCAGGGCATGCAGCCCATTGCAAGTTACAATTTCGGCGCCGGCAAAGGCCGGAGAGTCAAGGAGGTTTACTGGCTCAGCGTGTTCTGGGCCACCCTGGTGACTACGGCCGGATTCTTTGTCTTCGAACTTTTCCCCGGAGCCGCGGTTTCGATGTTCACCAACGACGCCGAGCTCAAAGGGCTTGCAGTCCACGGGATGCGCCTGATGAATTTCACCTTCCCCATAATAGGTTTCCAGATTATCAGCACGAACCTTTTCCAGTGCCTCGGTATGGTGCGGAAGAGTGTTTTCCTCTCCCTCAGCAGACAGCTCATCTTCCTGCTGCCCGCTCTCTATCTGCTGCCGCTTGCCTTCGGCATAGAAGGTGTATGGCTCAGCTATCCGGCCTCCGACGTACTGGCCTTTACATGCACGGTAATTCTTGTAATCCGCCTTGTCAGACAACTCGAAAGAAGTGAAAATCCCGAATAAGAAATACGTTTACGCCGCCCTTGCGGTGCTCGCGGTGCTGACCGTCCTCATTCTGGCCATCCCTTCCGGAAATGACGGGAAGAGAAGAGCGTCCATTTCAGGCATGAATGTCGTTCTGACAAATGAAATGTCCGACCGCGAAAATCTGGCAAAGATGGAGAGGGACATGCGCAGCTTCATGCAGCGCTGGCAGATACGCGGAATGAGCGTCGCCGTCATGCGC
>ONFK01000072.1 GCA_900317065.1 uncultured Bacteroidales bacterium | reverse complement strand
CCGTCACCTTACCAGGAATAGCCTTGATATCCTTCTCCAGCTCTGCGTAATACATTTCCATGATGCTCTCCGGAGTATGTTCCGCTGCATTGCTGCAGATCGGCACGAACTCCACGCTGTAGCGCCCGGGTCCGGCGTCTTTCCAGCGGAGATAACTCACGCTCATGGCGAATTTGTTGGCAAGGGCTGCCCCGCCGGTCATCGCCAGTGTCTCCTGGTTCAGGAAAGTCCCGACGTTGTGCTTGGTCGCGATGCCGTAGGGATACTGGTCCGTAGGGAAGATGTAGATGAACTTCTCCTTCCTGTGGGTGATGGCGAATCGGAAAACCTCGGTAGCTTCCAGATAGCCGTTGAAACCTGTATCCTTGATGGAGTTGCAGCGGTTGTCCGCAATCACCCGGTCCCACAGTCTGCTCTTGAGCCGGCGGTAGACCACTCCTATCTCGGAGAAGTCCGAAGCGAGGGGCACATCCTCCTTGTGATTGTAGCTGAACCATCCTCCGAGTAGCTCCCAGTTTCCGGCATGGCTCGTGAGCACCATCATGTTGGTGCTGTTCGCATACACCTCGTTGAACACCTCGGGATTTTCGATATCGACTATGTATGAATCGTTCAGGCGCTTCCTCCCCGGGGCGTTCTTGCATCCTCCGAACCAGATAGCCTCGGCCACGAGGCGTCCGAGATGGTCGTAGCACTGCCTGGACAAAGCGTTCAGCTGCTTGTATTTGAGCTCGGGGAAGCTGCGTGCCAGATTGATCATCACCACATTCCTGCGGTAATGCATCACATCCCTGAGGAACCACGAAAAAAAGCGCGCCCATCCCAGATGGAATCTGAGCGGCAGACGGGCCAGAAGGCCGAGCAAAGCCTCGACCAGCACTACGCCCGGAGATTTCTTTTCTTGTTCCATAGCCAACAAATATAGCGAAAAACCGGGAATATCTGCCAAATAAACCCTTAATATGTTTTAGATATTATTTATTATCTTTGTAGGATTGGAAATTACAAACAATATCGCAATATGTTCAAAGGACAACCCAAAGGTCTCTTCGCCCTCGCTCTCGCCAACACCGGCGAGCGCTTCGGCTATTACACCATGCTGGCCATCTTCCTGCTCTTCCTGCAGGCGAAATTCGGCTTCTCAGCCGCAGCGGCCGGCCAGTTCTATGCCATTTTCCTGGCAGCAGTCTATTTCATGCCCGTAATCGGCGGCTGGCTCGCCGACAAGATCGGTTTCGGAAAGTGCGTCATCACGGGCGTATGCGTGATGTTCCTCGGATATCTCTGCCTCGCCATCCCTACCGACGCCTTCGCCGCCCGCGGATTCGCCCTCGCCCTGATGATCGGGGCCCTGCTGCTGATCGCCGTAGGAACAGGTCTGTTCAAGGGCAACCTGCAGGTGCTCGTCGGTAATCTGTACGACGATCCCAAGTACTCCGCCAAGCGCGATTCCGCATTCAGCCTCTTCTACATGGCCATCAACATCGGCGCGATGTTCGCTCCCACCGCCGCCACCGCCCTCACCAACAGGCATCTGGCAAGCGCGGGCCTCATCTACAAGGCCGACATCCCTTCGCTCGCACATCAGTATCTGGGCGGCACCCTCGCCGATCCCGGCATCCTCGAAGGGCTCAAGGCCGCCATGCCCGGAGCGGAGGTCGCGAACATGGACCTCGGAGCCTTCAGCCAGTACTACATCAATCATCTTTCCACCGCTTACAACCTCGGTTTTGCCGTGGCATGCGTGTCGCTGATCGTATCCATCGCAATATATCTCGGCTGCCGCAGCTGGTTCAAGCACGCCGACGTCAATGCCAAGCAGGCCAAGTCCGGCGAGGGTGCTCCCGTGCAGGAACTCACCCCCAAGCAGACCAAGGACCGCATCACCGCCCTCATCTGGGTGTTTGCAGTGGTCATCTTCTTCTGGATGGCATTCCACCAGAACGGATCTTCCCTCACCTACTTCGCACGCGACTACACCCAGAGCACTGTGGAAGGCCCTCTCAAGCTCGGATTCAACATCTGGGCACTGGCCCTGATCGCCGTGTCGGTGTATACTCTCTTCAGCACTTTCCAGTCCGAAACCAACAGGGGCAAGGGTATCAGCGCCATTGTCACCGCCGCACTCTGGATCGGCGCATACGCCCTGTATAAGGGGATGGATCCCATGATCCACATCCTTCCCCAGCAGTTCCAGCAGTTCAATCCCTTCTTCGTGGTAGCGCTCACGCCTATCTCCATGGCGATCTTCGCCGCTCTGGCAGCCAAGGGCAAGGAGCCTTCCGCCCCCAAGAAGATTGGCCTCGGGATGTTCGTGGCCGCCGTTGGATACCTCATCATGCTGGCGGCATCCAAGGGTCAGCCCGCTCCTTCCGAGCTCATCAGCGTCGGCGGAGTCTCTCCCGATCCGGTTGTGCCTACCTATCTGATTTCCACTTATCTGGTGCTCACCTTCGCGGAACTGCTGCTCTCCCCCATGGGAATCTCGTTCGTTTCCAAGGTCGCTCCTCCCAAGTACAAGGGCCTTATGATGGGTCTGTGGTTCGCCGCTACAGCCGTCGGCAACTACCTCAGTTCCATCCCCTCCATGCTCTGGAACAATGTTCCCCTCTGGGTCAACTGGAGCGTGCTCATGGCTCTCTGCGTCATTTCCGGACTCGTGATGTTCTCGATGCTCCGCAAACTCGAGGCAGCCACAGCATAATTCATCATGGACCAGCAGATAGCCGACAAACTCATCGCCTGGGCGGAACGCTACGACAATCCCCGTTACTTCGAGGAGGACCCTATAGCGTTCCCCCGCCGTTTCTACAATATGATGACCACCATTCAGCCCGTACTCGGATTCGAGGGGGGTGAATGGCGGCCTTCGCTGCAGGACGTGGAGATCGCGGCCGTATTCGCCGCCCACTTCGCATGGGGGCGCAGGGCGATGATCGTGCGGGACTGCAGCCGCCTCTTCGACGAAATGATGTGGCGTCCCTACGACTACGTGATGGCCGGGGACTGGCGCAGCGACAACACATCCATCCACCGCACGGTGAAATGGAGCGAGGTCGCAGCCATCTGCCGCAGGCTGCGCGATTTCTACTCCGCGAACGACTCCCTGGAGACATTGACCGCAGAGCAGACCCGGGTGCGGATTTTCGGCCAGAAAGAGGATCCGAAGGCGGCTAACAAGAAGATATGGATGATGCGCCGGTGGATGGTGCGCGACGACGGCCTCGTGGATCTAGGTCTGTGGAAGAATTCCGACAAGCGGGATCTGGTAATTCCCCTGGATGTCCACGTGTACCGGCAGGCCACCGAACTGGGGCTTACGAAGCGCCGGGCCAAGGACATCGTCACCGCACGCGACATCACCGACTCTTTCCGGGAGATTTTCCCGGACGACCCCGCGAAGGGCGATTTTGCGCTCTTCGGATATGGAGTGAGCTCGAATGCCTAGAATGTATATCATCTCCGGATGCAACGGCTCCGGAAAGACAACGGCCTCCTATACCCTCCTGCCGGAGATGCTGGAGTGCAACCAGTTCGTGAACTCCGACGAGTTCGCGAAGAGCCTTTCGCCCTTCAATCCGTCCGAGGCATCCGTATCGGCGAGCCGCTACATGCTGCAGAAGATATATTATCTGCTGGGCAACCACATGGATTTCTGCGTGGAAACCACCCTCGCCACGCGATCCCTCATGGGCATCATCAACGATGCCAAGTCCCGGGGCTATACGGTCGACATACTCTATTTCTGGCTCAAGTCGCCTGAAATGGCCATAGCCAGGGTAAAAAGCAGGGTGGAAGCCGGCGGACACAACATTCCCGAAAACGTGGTGCGCCGCCGCTACTACATGGGGCTGAACTACTTTTTCGAGACTTACGCCCCGGTATGCGACCGCTGGATGCTTGCCGACAATTCTTCCAGCCCCTTCTCAATTGTAGCCGAGGGCTCCCCCGCCGGAATCAAAGTGAGGGACAAGGAAAAATACGACACCATCCTGCGCCTTGCTTATCCCGATGAAAATGAAAAATGATTATCTGAACATATTCGGCGTGACCGAAGAGCAGATGCAGGCCCTCGTCAGCGAGGGGCTGCGCGGCGGCGGGCACTGGTGCGACCTGTTTTTCGAAGACACGTCCTACACCGAACTGATGCTGCGCGACGGCGAAGTCAGCGCCGGCGGCTCGCACATCGACTACGGCTGCGGAATACGCGTGCTCAAGGGAGAGAAAACGGGCTATGCCTACGCCGAAAGCACATCATACCCGGCCCTGCTCACCGCAGCCCGCAGCGCCGCTGCAATCTCGGTGGCGGCCAACTCATTGACACTCAGCCAAAAGAGCCATAGTGCCTTCCCTCAAAACAGGGAAGGCTCTACCCATTATTCTCCTGACAATCAAGCGCTTGGGCGCCACTTCTACCCGATGCAGGAGGACTGGCGCGAGAGCGATGCGGCCAGATTCGTTCCGGTCCTGCGCAAACTTGAGAGTCTGATCCGGGCGAAGGACGGCAGCGTGCACAAGGTCATCGCAATGCTGAGCCACCAGGTGAGCGATATAATGATGTACAACTCCCTCGGAGAGCTCACGACCGACACCCGCCCTGTCGGCAGCATATCGGTCACGGTCATTTTCGTACGCGGAGACAAGACCGAGATGAACAACGCCTCCAGGAGTTTCCGCGCCGGGGTGGAGATGATAAGCGACGCCCTGCTGGAAGAACTGGCAAGCGCCGTGACCTCGGGAATGGACGAACGCTTCGAGGCTCGCAGGCCGAAGGGAGGCAAGATGCCCGTGGTGATGGCCGCCGGGGCATCCGGCATATTGCTGCACGAGGCGATGGGGCACGCCTTCGAGGCGGACTTCAACCGCAAGGGGCAGAGCATCTTCGCCGACAAGATGGGCAAGCGTGTGGCTGCCAGGGGCATCAACATCCTGGACGATGCCACAGTGCAGGGGAACCGCGGAGCGCTCAACATCGATGACGAGGGCGTCCCAGGGCAGAAGACATACATGGTGGAGGACGGGATTCTGACCAGTTACCTGCACGACCGCATCAGCGCAGCGTTCTACGGAGTATCCCCCACCGGAAACGGACGCCGCGAATCTTTCCGCTACAATCCCATCCCCCGAATGCGCTGCACCTACATGGAAAGCGGGAATGACGGCAGCGTGGAGGATCTCATCGCCGGAGTGAAGAAAGGCATCTTCGTCGACCAGTTCAGCAACGGAGAGGTCAAGATAGGCGAAGGAGATTTCACCTTCTATGTCAAGAGCGGACGCCTGATAGAGAACGGGCGCCTGACCATGCCGGTGAAGGATATCAATATAGTAGGCAACGGTCCGAAGGCGCTAGCCGACATCGTTGCGGTGGCGACGGACCTCAAGATTGACGACAGCACCTGGACCTGCGGCAAGGAGCAGAGCGCCCTTGTCAGCTGCGGCATACCCAGCGTGCTGGTGAAGAATCTTACCGTAGGAGGAGACTGACATGCTGGAGAAAGAGGAAAAACAACTGACCCGGGACTGCCTGGCGATGGCGCTTGAGGCGGGGGCTGAAAAGGCCCGCGCGAGTCTCAGCAAGAATACGATGAACATTGTGGCCACTCTGGACGGAGAGGTGGACAAGGTCACCAGCTGCCTAGACCGCAGCATCAGCCTGAACCTTTACGTGGACGGGCGCTACGGCACTTTCTCCACGAACAAACTCGACCGCGAGTCCCTGCGAGCCTTCATCTGCAAGGCGGTGGGCACGACGAGGATGCTTGCCGCGGATGCCTGCCGGGACCTTCCGGACCCCGCGCGTACCGCAAAGGACGCCTCGGAAGGCAATGAGCTCGGAATCTGCGATCCCGCATGGCGAGGCGTCACTCCGGATCAACGGATTGCTTTTGCGCTGGAAAACAGTGCTTCTTCCGTGAAGCCGGGGAGGAGTTGCTCCTCCGTCTCGCTACCGCCACACACGAGTCCCGCTCAAAAAACTTCGCCGGAGGAGCACGTCCTCCCCGTCGCCGCCAAGGGCTGGAAGCTGATTTCGGAAGAGGGTGAGTATTCCGATTCGGAGTACTTCAATTACGTAGTTGACACCCGGGGCCTGGAGGTCCTGCACAGCGAAACATCCTTCGAGTTCTTCACCGAACTCACCATACAGGACACCAGGGGCAGGAAATACAGCGGAGGATGGTGGGAAGCCGCTCCCCTGCTGAAGGATTTCCATCCCGAAAAAGTGGCACCGTCCGCGTTGGAAGAAGCCGTCATGCAGATAGGTTCCAAGGCGTGCCCGAGCGGAAAATACCGCGCCGTCATCGACAGCGAAGTGTCGCAGAAAGTGCTGAATCCCATTCTGGGTGCGTTGAACGCCTTCAACATCCAGCAGAAGAATTCCTTCCTCACGGATGCTCTGGGCAAGCGCCTCTTCCCAGAGGGTCTTGACATCATGGACATGCCGCGCATTCCGGGAGAAGCCTGCGGCAAGATGTTCGACTCAGAGGGCGTCGCGACGTCCAATCATTATATAGTGAAGGACGGTGTCGTGCAGGAATACTTCGTAAACACCTACATGGCGAACAAACTCGGCATCGCTCCGACGATCGAAGACGCCACAAGACCCTACATTCCCGTCTTCATGAGAGAAGGTTTCCGGACAGGCGACGGCTCTGCCTTCATCCCCGCTGAGGCGGATCGCCAATGCCTGATGTCTGCCTGCGGTGACGGAATTCTGATTACGGACTTCTGCGGCGGGAACAGCAATCCGGCGACGGGAGACTTTTCGTATGCAATCCAGGGCTACCGCTTTGAGAACGGCAAGATAGTGCATCCGGTGCGTGAGATGCTGATTACAGGCAACATCCTCACACTCTGGTCCGGGCTCCTCGCGGCCGGCGCCGACGCCCGCCGCTGCCGGGCCAAACTCACCCCTACCCTGGCGTTCGACAACGTCGACTTCAGCGGATAGCGGCAGCCCGTATGCAAAAAGGCCGGTTTTGCACACAAGTAGGGCGATTCGGAGGGGGATGTATGCAAAAAGGGCCGATTTGCATACAAGTCGGGCGATTCGAAGGGAGATGTATGCAAAAAGGGTCGATTTGCATACGGAGGGCAGAAAAATGGAGCAGTTGTATGCAAAATGGGCTGTTTTGCATACGGAGAGAAGGAAAACAAAAAGAAATATAATTGAATAGAAATACAAGATAATGAAAATCGAGAAGAACAAAGTCGTAGCAGTCGCATACTGCCTCACAGTAGAAGGAAAGCAAGTGGACAAATCCCCCGAAGGACAGCCTCTTGAATACATCCATGGCACCCATATGATGATTCCCGGATTCGAGAAGGGCCTCGATGGCCATGAACCAGGCGAAAAATTCAGCATCACCGTCAGCCCCGAAGAAGGCTACGGCACCGTCAATCCCCAGCTGAGATTCGACATCCCCAAATCTTCCTTCGAAGTCGGAGGCGTACTCCGTGAAGATCTTCTGAAGATCGGCACCGTC
>ONFK01000077.1 GCA_900317065.1 uncultured Bacteroidales bacterium | reverse complement strand
ACAGCGTTCTGGACGGAGAATACCTTGGCTGGCATTCCCGCAACCTGAAGCTGGTGCGCTGCCACATCGGCGGAGAGCAGCCTCTGTGCTATGTCGACGGCCTCACTCTCGAAGACTGCACCTTCGACGCCGCCTCCGACCGCTGTTTCGAAGACAGCGTCCTGGAAGCATCCGTCAAGGGCGACATCACCGAGATCAAGAATCCCCGCAGCGGACATATCCGCGTAAGCGGCAAAGTGGGAAAGATCACCATCGACGAAAACATACTCGAACCTGCCGACTGCATTATAGAGCAGGAAGCATAAAGTATGCTTAAAGTTATGAAATGACAACAATTATTGCTATTTTTGCGCGCAAATTGTAAAAATAGTCATGAAAAAAGCAGTTGTTGTTTCATTTCTGTGCACCGCACTTGTGCTTGTGGCATGCAACAGTCCAAAGAAAAGCGTACTTAGTACCGAGCTCGACAAATATCAGATAGTCAAGATTGCCGCTCCGGATCTTTCCGACATTACCGACAATGGCAAGGAATGCCTGAACCTCTATAAATTCGCCGCCATGCAGGCCGACGAGATTTACAAGAAGCAGGCCTTCTCCGATCCCGCCGCCCTTTTGAACATAGCGGATCCCGCCGCCAAGGCATACGCCGAGGTGAATTACGGTCCCTGGGACCGCCGCAGCGGACGCCCCTTCGTAGAGGGATACGGCATGATGCCCGCAGGCTCCAATTTCTACCCCGCAGATATGACCGAGGAGGAGTTCGACGCGATCGCCGATCCTGCCAAATACAGCCCGTACACGATGATCACCCGTTCGGAGGACGGCAGCCTCAAGGTGGAGTGGTTCCACAACTACTTCGCAGAGGATATCGATAAGATCTGCAACTATCTGCGCGCAGCGGCCGACATCACCATCAAGCCCAGCGTACGCGCCTATCTCCTTGCGAAGATCGACGCCCTCAAGTCCGACGACTACTATCACAGCGACATCGCCTGGCTCGAGATGGAAGACAGCAAGATGGACCTGGTCCTCGGCCCCGACGAAACCAATGATGACGAACTCTACGGTCTCAAGAAGTCCTACGAGGCATTCGTCCTGCTCAAGAACGTCGCCCGCACCGAAGAACTCATGAAACTCACCAGCCGCATGGCCGAGTTCCAGCAGATGCTCCCCTGCGATGACGCCTACAAGGCATTCGTGCCCGGCTCCCATTCCGATATCTTCTCCTGCGACGCACTCTACTATGGCGGCAAGGCCAATGCCGGCGTGAAGGTCATCGCAATCAACCTTCCCTTCGACGAGCGTGTGCAGAGGGAGCGCGGATCGCGCACCATCCTCATGGAGAATATCATCACTGCGAAGTTCAATGAGATCGTAGCCCCCGTAGCGAACGTAGTGATCGATGCCGACCAGCGCGCCCACGTCGATGCCAACGCGTTCTTCTGGAACATCGCTTTCCGCGAGATCGCTCACGGCCTCGGTGTCAAGGAGACCTTGAACGGAACCCCCGTCGCCGAAGCGCTTGGCAATGAGGCGCAGACCATAGAAGAGGCCAAGGCCGACATCCTCGGAGTTTACCTTGCCAGCCAGCTCATGGCCCGCCACGAGCTCAACGCTACACTTTCCAAGGAGGACGCCCTCACCACTGCCCTTACGAGTTTCATCCGTTCCGGACGTTTCGGCAATGCCGAGGCCCTCGGACGCGCAAATATCATCTGCTACAATTACCTTGCAGCCAACGGCTCCTTCAACCGCAATCCAAACGGCCACTATACCGTCAACTATGACAATGCCGAAAAGGCCGTCGCATCTCTCGCAGGCGAACTGCTGAAGATCCAGGCGGAGGGCAACAAGGCCGCAGCGGAAGATTTCATCCGCAAGTATTCTTCCGTAGGAAAGGATCTGGAGGCCGATTTCATCAACATCCGCCTCGAGAAGATACCCGTGGATATCCGTTTCGAATACGAGTGGTAGTATGGCAGATCTCTTTACCGGTACAGGCATAGCCCACACCATACTGCTCTTTGCAGTCGTTATCGCCCTTGGACTTTTCCTGGGGCGTTTCAAAATAAAAGGAGTGTCGATAGGATCGACCTGGATACTCTTCATCGGAATCATACTCAGCCACTTCGGCTTCAGGGCGAATCCTACGGCTTTGTCTTTCATCAAGGATTTCGGCCTCATTCTCTTTGTCTTTTCCATAGGTCTGCAGGTCGGTCCAGGTTTCTTCCATTCTTTCAGGAAAGGCGGAGTTACGATGAATCTCCTTGCCGTCGGGATGGTGCTGATGGCCGGAGGAATGGCCATACTTATCCATTACCTCACAGGTGAGCGTCTGGATACCATGGTCGGCGTAATGTCCGGTGCAGTCACCAATACGCCAGGCCTCGGTGCCGCGCAACAGACCCTTTCAGATGTACTCGTAGCCGAAGGCATAAGCGTCGAATCTGCCGGAGAAGCAGCATCCAGGCTTGCCTCGTCATACGCAGTCGCATACCCTCTGGGCGTGCTCGGCGTGATAATGCTTCTGATTCTCTACAAGGCCGTATTCAAGGTGGACGTGGACAAGGAACGCGAGATCCTCGACAGCGAGGAGTCTTCCGCGGAGTCCGCACGCCGCATGCATTGCGAGGTCGAGAATCCTGCCATCTTCGGGAAGTCCCTCGGCAGCATTATGGCCGGGCATACCGACGAGTTCGTGGTTTCGAGGATGATGCGCGACGGCAGCATCTTCGTCCCAGGTTCCGACACCATCCTCCAGAAGGGCGACAAGGTGCTGATAGTCACCTCCCAGCACAATGTGGACGCCATCCGCATCATTTTCGGCGAAGAGGTTCCCATGCATCTGGAGGACTGGAAAAAGATGGACGTTAATCTGGTGTCCAGGCGTCTGAGCATCACCAAATCCTCCCTTACCGGACAGCATCTCAAGAATCTCCATATACGTTCAACTTACGGGGTTACAGTTACCCGCGTGATGCGTTCCGGACTCGAACTTGTGGCAGGCCCCAATCTAGTCCTGCAGATGGGTGACAGCATCCAGGTCGTAGGTACCAAGGAAGCTATAGACGCCGTTGCCAAAGTGGTCGGAAACAAGCCCGAAACGCTCTCCCACCCCAATCTGGTCCCCATTTTTGCAGGCATTGCCCTGGGCGTTATATTCGGCAGCATCCCCATACACTTCCCGGGCATTCCCCAGCCTGTAAAGCTCGGACTTGCAGGAGGCCCGCTGATCATCGCCATTCTCCTCGGCCACTTCGGCCCCAAACTCAAGATTACGACCTACACCACGCTGAGTGCCAATATGATGATTCGCGAGATAGGCATCAACCTCTTCCTCGCCGCTGTCGGCCTCGGTGCCGGTGAGAACTTCGTAAGTTCCCTGGTGGGCGGCGGTTACATGTGGATACTCTACGGTGCCCTCATCACCATAGTGCCCATCCTTGTGACCATGATCATCGGCCGTTTCGTCTGCAAGCTGAATTTCTTCCAGATCTGCGGTCTCATCACGGGCTCTACGACAAATCCCCCCGTGCTTGCGTTTGCACAGGGGGCGTATGACAGCAATTATACTTCGGTAAACTATGCTACGGTCTATCCGCTGGCAATGTTTATGCGAGTTCTGGTTGCTCAGTTACTGATTCTGATAGCGCTTGCATAGCAGGAAGGTCGGAATCCTTCATAGAACTCCGGATTGTTACGAGAGGTTCCAGTATGGTGACATTCTTCATCGCTGCGAACCTCTCTTTCATTACTCGGCCAGCCGACGGTGCCCATGAACCATTCTCGATGAGACCGACACGGCGGTTCTGCCAGCTTTTGTCCTGAAGGTGTGAGATGAACTCCGCGGCAGGAGGGAACAGTCCGGCGTCGTATGAGGATGCAGCAAGCACCAGAGTACCATAGCGGAACGCGTCTTCCACCGCTTCTGCCTGGTCGTCGCGGGTGAGGTCGGAGAATGCGACCTTCACGCCCTTCGCGCGCAGCATGTCGGCAAATTTCTCCGCTGCCTTCAAGGTATTTCCATGTATGGATGCGCAGGCGACGAACACACCTTCGCTCTCAACCCCGTAACTGCTCCAGATATTGTAGAGACGGAGATACTCGCCGAGATCGTCTTTCAGAACCGGACCGTGCAGAGGGCAGATGGTGGCGATTTCAAGCGGGGCGAGTTTCTTCAGGACGGTCTGCACGGGACCGCCGTACTTCCCTACTATGTTGAAGTAGTAACGGCGCGCTTCGCAGGCCCAGTCTTCTTCTTCCGTCGAATCGAATCCGCTGCGGCTCAGTGCTCCGAACTTTCCGAATGCATCGGCAGAGAAAAGCACTTTCTCAGTCTGCTCGTAACTCATCATCACCTCGGGCCAGTGAACCATGGGAGCCATGAAGAACTTGAGGCTGTGCGCGCCGAGTTCGAGTACGTCGCCTTCCTTTACAGCGATTGAGCGCCCTTCCAGGCTAAGCCCGGGATAGAACTGGGGAACCATCTGAAGAGCCTTGGCCGTCGCCACGAACTGCAGTGCGGGGAAAGTCTCGGCAATCCAGGGAATGAGCGCGGAATGATCCGGCTCAATATGGTGCAGGATGAAATAATCGGGCTGTGCACCCGCAAGGGCCCCGAGAAGGTTCTCTTTCCATTCCTCTGCAGTGCGGCTGTCGGAAGAATCGAGGATGGCGGTTTTTGCGTCTTTAATGAGGTATGAATTATACGACATCCCGTCGGGGAGCTCGTACTGGTTTTCAAACAAAGGATCGGAAAAATCGTCGGTTCCGATATAGATGATAGAATCAGAAATCTTGCGTATCATATCTGTTAATAATAGTTTTAGCCACAATGTGTGCCGTAGACCAGGCAGCCTGGAGGTTGAAACCTCCGGTGACAGCGTCTACGTCCAATACTTCGCCTGCAAAAAACAGGCCCGCGCGCTCCTTGCATTCGAGAGTTTTCATGTTGACGGAAAAGAGGCTCACTCCGCCGCAGCTGACGAATTCATCGCGGAAACGCGTCTTGCCGCTGATGTAATAATTGTCCGCCAGAAAAGTCTGCACCAGGCGGTTCAGACCTTTGCTGCCCAGTTCCGCCCAGACCATCCCCTCCCGGATTCCGGCGCGGTCCAGGAGATATTCCCATAGTCTGGAACTGATCCCCTCCGGATGTGCTGATTTCAGCATTTTCCTCGGATTCGCCGTTTTGACATCGTTTATGGCAGCTCGCAGTCCGTCTTCGGGAAGATTTATCCAGCGGATCTGCAGAGGCGATTTATAGCCGCAATCCGCCAGGTGACGCGCAGCATGGGAAGACAGCCGCAGCGCCGCCGGGCCGGACAGCCCCCAGTCTGTAATCAGAAGATCCCCTTCCGAACGGAAAGATGTGCCGGGAACGGAGAGGATGGCTTCGGACGATGTGCCCATCAGCGAACAGAGCCTGCTGCGTCCTCCCTGCGGACTGTCGCTCAGATTGAATGTGAACAGCGAAGGGACTGGCTGCACGATTTCCACCGGCAGATTCTTGAGAATGTCCATACCCTTGCCTCCGCCAGTGGTGATCACGGTGAAAACTGAATCGCCAGGATTCTCCACCCTGGTGTTGCACTCAATCCGTACGCCGTCCAGGGCTCCCAGAAGCGTGCTGACTATCTCTCCGGCGTCCTGGGATGCGGGAAAGATCCTCCCGCCGTCTTCCGTGATAAAGTTCACTCCCCTCTTCCGGAACCAGTCGAGGAGCATTTCGGGAGAGAATTCGGCAAGCGCCCTCTTCATCAGTCTTGAACCCCTGGGGTAGACTTCTTCCAGACTACGGACTTGCTCGAAGGTATTGCTGATATTGCAACGTCCGCCTCCCGTAACGGCGAGTTTCGCCATGGGACGCGGACCGGCTTCCATAATACGGATGTCGGCCCCGGGAAGAGCCTCGTGCAACTGCGCTGCGCAGAAGCAACCGGAGGCACCGGCGCCGACAATCGTAATTGTTCTGTTATTATGCAACGGGCTCTGCAACTGGCTCAACGACGGGAGCTACAGGAGCTGCAGGAGCTGCGGGCTCGACTGTGGGTTCGGGAACCACTACAGGCTCGGGAACTGCAACGGGCTCTGCTACAGGCTCTACAGCGGGTGCCACGGGAGCTTCAGGAGCGACTACAGGCTCGGGTGCTGCAACAGGGGCGATTTCGGGCTGCTCTGCGGGTGCAGGGATCTCGGTCTCGACCTCGTGGTTGCCGGCGGCCTTTGCAGCTGCTGCAGCGGTCTTGGCTTCTGCCTTGATCTGCTTCTCGCTTGCAGCTACGAGTTTCTTCGCATTTGCAATCTCGTTCTTGGCGGCCTTGACGGCGCTCTTGCTGTCGGCGATCTTGCCCTCTTCGGTCTTGATGAGATCCTTGTCCTTGTTGACGACCTCAAGAAGCTTCTTTGCGGCTGCCTTGTCGGACTTGATCTCGGATTCGATCACATTGATTTCGCCCTCGATGAGGGAAAGCTGATACTGCTCGTCAGCGGTAAGCTGCTTGTCGGCCTTGAATGCCTTCTTCTGGGCATTGTAGGTATCCTTCTTTGTTTTCTTGAGAGCAGCTTTCGCCTTGATGGTGGCATTTGCCTGGTCGAGGGTGGACTGATCCTTTGCAAGGACAAGCTTGAGTTCGTTGATGGTTTTCTGGCTGGAGGCAATCTGCTTTTCGCTTACGATTACCTGCTCATTGTAGCGCGCCTGAGCATCTTCGAGGCCCTTCTGTGCATTTGCCAGCATCTGTTCGCCAAGAGTCTGGGCTCCTGCGGAAAGAGAGAGCAGCATAGCTGCTGCAAAGAAAATCTTTTTCATATCAAGAATTGTATTAAAAAATATCCCTTTAACCCCACAAATTTAGTAAAAAAATCATTCATTCGCCATCTTGTAGATTTCAAGCATCTCTTTTTGTCCCAAAACTTTAAAGTTTCCGACTTTGAACCCGCCGCCCCGGCTGCAGCGCAGCGCCATCTCCTCGATTTCGGCATCGCTGGCCTTGCGGCCGATGAGTTCGGTGATCGAGGCAGGCATCCCTATCGAGTGGAAGAAATCCCTCATTGCGGATATGGGCTCCGCTCCCCCGAGGACATTCTTCGAAAGGGATTCGAAGCGGGAAGGGTCTTCGTCCTGAACATACTTCGCCCAGTAGCACCAGAGGGCGGCAAGTCCCGCTCCGTGAGCCACTCCGTACATAGTGCTGAGCTCATGCTCGAGCCTGTGCGTGCCGAAGTCGGATACCGCTCCGCAGCCTGTCAGGCCGTTGTGGGAGAGGCTGCCGGCCCACATTATCGTTGCCCGGAGTTCATAGTTGCAGGGATCTTCCAGGACCTTTCTGCCGGCATCCATCACGGTGCGGAGAAGCCCTTCGGCGATGGCGTCGGTGATGTCCA
>ONFK01000047.1 GCA_900317065.1 uncultured Bacteroidales bacterium | reverse complement strand
GCATGCGCTGGGCGGCGGTGCCGTGGGTGAAGGATTCCTCTACAGCATATCCCTGGGCTTTCTTCTGGAGGTAGTCGTCGCCGATGACGGAGGCGCAGTTGATGGCTTCCTGCAGGTCGCCGGAGTCGAGGGATCCGAACATCTCCTTTTCGTAGTGTGCCCAGACGCCGGCATAGAAGTCGGCCTGGAGCTCGATCCGCACGCTGACGCGGTTGGCATCCGCCTTGCTCATGCGGGCCATCTGCTGATGCGCCTGGCCGAGGGTGCCGAGGAGGTTCTGCACGTGATGCCCTACCTCGTGGGCGATCACATAAGCGTAGGCGAAATCGCCGTCGGCGCCGAGCGATTTCTTCATCGATGAGAAGAAACTGAGGTCGATGTATAGTTTCTGGTCGGAAGAGCAGTAGAAGGGGCCCATGGCGGCCTGCCCGGTGCCGCAGCCGGTGGCGGTGGCATCGGTGTAAAGCACCAGCGTGGGGTTGCGGTAGGCGCCGATCTTCGCAGCCTTGAAATAGGCGCTCCAGACGTCTTCCGTACTGGCGAGAATCTGTCTCGAGAATTTTGCAAGGGCTTCTTCTTCGGCGGTGAATTCGCGCGTCTGCACCGTTTCGGTGCCGCCGCCCAGGCCGCCTGCACCCGCCACATTCTGCATCACGTCGCCGAGATCGCCTCCCATGAGGAGGGTGATGAGACCGACTATGAGGACTCCGCCGAGTCCGAGACCGGTTGCCGCACCGCCGCTGAGGCGCCTGCGGTCTTCTACGTTGCTGCTTTCGCGTCTTCCGTCCAGTTTCATAACTTTATTGCGGTTTGATAAACATTGTCTATGTCCAGGTAAATATGGTAGAAGGCTTCGTCGCCGAGGCGGGAGTAGCGCCCAACCAGGGCCCGTACGGATGTCATCATATAACCTCTCTCCTGCGCCCATTCCGAGGGCGATGAGGGTTTGAGGCCGTCCTTGGAAGCGGCGAAGGCGAGGAATTTCTGCTCAAGACCGGCGGAGTCGAGGTAGCGCCCGAGTTTGGAGTAGTCGTCTATCTTCTGAAGTTCCGCCTTGTGGCCGTCGAAGTACCAGGATGCGAAGCGCATGGCTGTCGCCTTCCTGTTGCAGGCCTGGTAGAATTCGGAGGCGCGGGTGGTGTCGATGGGCACGAACACGTCCGGCACGATACCGCCACCGCCATACACGGTACGGCCTCCTACAGTCTTGTAGGCCGCATTTTTGTCGACCTTGACGCTGTCGGCATTGAGCATCTCGCCGTCGCGATAGCGGTAGTAAAGATCGTAGGCATAGTCTTCGCTGCTGGAGTAAGGCTTCTGGATGCAACGGCCGGAGGGGGTGTGATAGCGGGCTACGGTGATGCGCAGGCCGCTGCCGTCGTTGAAATAGAGGGGTTCCTGCACCAGACCCTTGCCGAAGGAGCGTCGGCCGCAGATCAGCCCGCGGTCGTTATCCTGTATGGCCCCGGCGAAAATCTCGCTGGAAGATGCGGAGTTCTCGTTTATGAGGACATCCAGGTCTATATCCTGCAGAGGGCCCTTGCCGGTGGCGTTATAGTCCTGCCGTGGATGCGAGCGGCCTTCGAGATAGACGATGCCGGCGCCTTTGGGGAGGAAAAGATCCGCTAGGAGAAAGGCCTGGTCGAAGAAACCGCCGCCATTGTCGCGGAGGTCGAAGATCAGGCGTTTCATGCCCTGCTTGACGAGTTTGTCCGCAGCCTGTGCGACTTCGAGATAGGTCGTACGGGCGAATTTGCCCAACCTCATGTAGCCGGTGGTATCGCTCACCATGAAGGCGGCGTCCAGGCTGTTCACGGGAATTTTGCCGCGGGTGATTTCGAAGGGAACGGTTTCCCCGTCGCGGAGGACGGTCAGCTTTACCTTGGTCCCGGACGGGCCGCGCATCTTGCGGACCATGCTGTCCTGGGGGAATTTCACGCCGGCGATGGATTTCTCGTCCACTTTTAGGATGCGGTCGCCGGGCTGGAGGCCTATCTTCTCGGAAGGGCCTCCGGGAATAACCTCCAAAACGATGGCGGTGTCGTTGGGCACGTTGAACTGTATGCCTATGCCGTCGAAGTTGCCGGCGAGTTCGGTCTCGGACTCTTCGAGTATCGCCGGTGGCATATATACCGAATGGGGGTCGAGGGCTCCGAGCGCGGCGCTTATGGCCGCATCGGTGACGGTCTTGCGGTCGATGGTGTCGACGTAATTCTCGTCAAGCGCCTGTAGTACGAGATTCAGCTTGCGCCAGTCGCGGAATTCTGTGCGGATCAAGCGCTTGTTTTCTGTGGCCTTCTGATATGTAAGCACTGCAAGGACGCCCACGAGGACGCCCAGCACTGCCACGAGCACGGAGGAATACTTTTTCATTCGACTTCTACTTTTTCCACCTCGATACCGGCGCGGCGAAGCAGCTGGATGCCGTCGTCCAGACGGTAATCCTCACTGTAGACTACACGGCGGATTCCGGCCTGGATGATGAGTTTGGAGCATTCAATACAAGGGGAAGCCGTGACGTACAGGGTGGCGCCTTCGGACGAATTTCCGGACTTGGCAACCTTGGAAATGGCATTAGCCTCCGCGTGCAACACGTAAGGTTTTGTAACATTCCCGTCTTCGCATTCGTTTTCGAAACCCGAAGGCGTGCCGTTGTATCCGTCGGAGATGATCATCTTGTCCTTTACCAGCAAGGCACCGACCTGGCGGCGCTTGCAGTAGGAGTTGGTGGCCCATATCCTGGCCATCCGGATGTACTTGTCGTCGAATTTGTTCATTATTTGTTTCTCTGATACAGGTAGCGTTTGATACTCTTCTTGGGCGTGCGCTCGAAGTCCTCAGGCATCAGTTCTATCTTGCGCAGCTGGGCGTAGGAAGGAAGGAGTTTGTTGAACTCGGGCAGGCTGGAGGTCAGGCGCTCGTCGAGCTGGTCGTGGTCCATGCCGTCGTTGGCGCCCTGCTGATAATCGGGATAGATCAGGGCGGTAAGTCCGCCTCCGTCTTCTATCACCAGGGATTCCACCACGTACGAGGCATTGTTGATGACCGCCTCGAGTTCTTCGGGATACACGTTCTGCCCGTTGGATCCGAGGATCATGCACTTGGAACGGCCGCGCAGATAGAGGTATCCGTCCATATCGAGTATTCCCATGTCGCCGGTCTTGAACCAGCCGTCGTTGGTGAAACACTTTTTGGTCTCTTCCTTGTTCTTGTAGTAACCGAGGAAGACATTTCCGCCCTTGATCTGCACCTCTCCCGGAATCTTGTGGGGGTTGGCGGAGTCGATGCGTATTTCGCAACCGGGAATCGCCTTGCCGCAGGAGCCCTTGCGGGTGCGGAACCATTTTTCGTAGGTGATGATGGGGCCGCATTCGGTCATGCCGTATCCGACGGTGAAGGGGAAGTGAATCTTGCGCAGGAAGGCCTCAACCTCGGGATTGAAGGCGGCGCCGCCAAGGATGACCTCCTCGAAACGCCCGCCGAAAGCGGTGATGAGCCCGTCGCGTATCTTCTTCTGTATGGCCTGTGCAAGCAGGGGCACGTACATCATGGGTTTGGTGCGGTCGGCGACCGGCTTGAGCTGGGTCTTGTAGACCTTTTCCATGATGAGGGGCACGGCGATGATTATGTCCGGATGAATCTCCTGGAAGGCCTTCATTATGATCTTGGGGCTCGGCACACGGGTCAGGAAATGCACATGGGCACCGATGATCATCTCGTATATCAGTTCGAACATCAAACCGTACATATGGGCGGAAGGGAGCATGGCCACCACTTCCGATGCGCAGGTCATCTGGGGCTCGGCGAAATAGGCGAGGTTGATATTGGTGTAGAGCGACCTGTAAGGCAGCATGACGCCTTTGGAGAAGCCGGAAGTGCCGGATGTGTAATTGATCAGGGCCAGCTCCTCGGGGCTGTCCTCATAGTAATTGATGTCCTCCGGCTTGAAGCCTTCGGGGTATTTCTCGTTGAAAGTCTTGGTGATATTCTCCCGGACTGCCGTAAGGGAATCGCTGCGGGAATAGAGGTAGGTGAAGTTGTTCATCAGGACCACGACCTCCAGACCGGGCATCTCGGACTCGCTGAGCCCCTCCCATTCAGTCTCGCCGACGAAGAGGACCTTGGACTCGGAGTGATTCACGAGGTAATGGACATTGCCGGACTTGAATTCGTGCAGGATGGGCACCGGAACGGCGCCGTAGGTAAGGGCGGCGAGGAAGCACACGCCCCAGTTCGCCTGGTTGCGCGAGCAGAGGGCGACTTTGTCGCCTTTCTGCAGGCCGCATTGTTCAAAACAGATGTGGAGCATCGCGATGCGTTCGCAAACCTCGCGGTAGGTGAGCGTGCGACCCTGATAGTTCGACAGGGCGGGGCTATCCCAATGCTCCTTGAAGCTTTTCTCGAAGAGCTTGTTTACGGATTTGTACTCTAACTCAGTTGACATTCAAAACAGTATTTTTCGAGTCGGCTACTACGCTGAACTCGGGATTGATCAAATAGTACTTCGCCTTGCGCGGAATCCCGGGAAGGGCTGTACCCTTGGGAGCCTCCAGCCAGGCCGCTACCGCCTCCGCGGATCCGAAGGCGGTCCATCCTCCGGCAGATGCGCACATGCTGTCGTCCGCGATGCGGAAGGCTCCTCCCAGGAGGGCGGGGATGAAAACGGGACAGGGATTCTCGGAAAGGCCTGCGGCCTTGGGTTTCTTTCCCGGCCGGAGCAGAAGTATTTCCTGCCCGTCCCGGATGACGCGTACCAGTTCTTTCGGAGCCTTCTCGGCCCACCAGACGGACGGCGACTTTCCGTAATTCTTCCTCAAGGATACGAGACGCCCCTTGTAGCGCGAGAGATCCGCACGCACGTCCAGACACTCCTCCCAGTGCTGGATATAGGCCTTGGAATCCTCGAAACAGAGCCCGAGGATGAAATCGGCGCTGTCGGGCACGGCGGATGAAGCTCTGCACTCCCCCGCCTCCAGCCCGTCAAGCATACGGCTAAGATATCGGGCACTCCCCGGTTCGCGGAAGGCGACGGAAATCCCCTCGCGGGAATAGGCGCTGAAATTCAGCACGGTCCACTCGCAGAGGCCTGAGAAGAATCGCGCCAGGTCCTTGTGAGTAAAGTAATCCTTCAGCATGTTCTTGGGGAGAAGCCTCGTGGCGCTGCCGTTTCGAAGGATTACGCTGCCTTTGCTGCCGCCTGAAAGCGCGAGAGCCCCGCGGAAGCCTTCGGCATCCATGATGGAAGTGCCGGAGAGGATGTGCTCCTCCGCCTCGGAAATCAAGGCCCGGGAAGGGCTCATCAGCAGCGCGCTCCGCTTGGGGAGCATCTCTCCGGTGTACAGGCAGAAGAGCTTGTTCTCCACGGCCTGCCCCAGCAGATTTCGCACTGCGGCGGATGTGTCGGCCGAAGAGCGGCCTGCATCCAGTACGAGAAGGGGGATGAGGCCGGCGCTGTAGTCGTATGAGAGCACGGCCTCCGTGCCGCCGAGACGGCCGTAGTCCAGACTGCGGAATACGGAAGTGGAATCCAGCAGGAGAGAGAGGGCGTCCTCGCAGGAATCGAAATGCATTACGGCAACCGACCTGGAGGGAACGGCGGAGTATAGCGATGACTGTTCGCCTTCGACGTTGCCGCCGCAGGAAACAAGCATAGCCCAAACCAAAGTGATTCCTACGATTCTTCTCATACAGTCTACAAATATACAAAGTATTTTTGCTATTTTTGTCATTACAACCAATAACACTTTTCATGAAAAGGATACTCATTCTCATCACTCTCGCCTGCTGTGTTTCAGCGCTCAATCCCGCAGATGCGAAGAAAAAAGCCAAACACGTCGTATTGATCGGTATCGACGGATGGGCTGCCGAGGCTGTACGCCAGGCTCCCGCCGAAGATCTGCCCAATATCCATTACCTGATGGAGCATGGGGCCTGGACCCTGTCCAAACGTTCCGTCATGCCTTCCGCATCCGCCATCAACTGGGCCTCCATGTTCAACGGACTCCCCACCGAAATGCACGGATTCGACAAATGGAACTCCACGAAGGGCACCATTCCATCCACCTCCGACAACGGTCACGGCATACCTCCCACCATCTTCACGATCATACGCGAGCAGCACCCCGACGCCGAAACGGGAATCGTATACGACTGGAACGGCATAGGTGCCGTATGCGACACCAACGCGGTGAATTACTGGTACTATATCGGGACCTACGGAAAGAACGACATCCCGACGGAGAAATATACCGAACTGGCTATCAACTACATAAAAGAGAAGAAGCCCTTCTTTTTCACCTTCTACTACGGCGTACTGGATCACACAGGACACACCAAAGGCTGGTACAGCCCCGAATACATGGCGTGCCAGAAAGACCTTGACAAGGGCGTGGGGATGATTATCCAAGCCCTGAAGGATGCCGGCATCTACGACGACACTGTAATAGTGATGTCCGCCGATCATGGCGGCACCGGCAAGGGACACGGGAAATTCACCATGCTCGAGCTTGAAACTCCCTTCATCGTGAGCGGACGGAAGATCAGGCAGAATTACGAATTCCCCATGGTGATCATGCAGTACGACACCCCCGCCATCATCGCCGACATCCTCGGGCTGAAGATTCCCGAAGATTGGAGAGGACGCCCTGTCAAGCAGATTTACAAATAGTTATTTGTAGACCGCAGGGGCTACCCCGAAATACTCCTTGAAGGCGCTGGAGAAATAGGATGCCGATGAGAAGCCGCTTGCTTCCGCCACTTCGGCAATGGTCTTGCCCCCGGCCTTCAGCATTTCAGACGCAAGTTCCATCCTCATCGTTTTTATCATATCCGATGGGGATGGACTGTTTTCAGCCTTCAGCTTCCGGTTGAGATGCACCCGGCTGATTCCAAGGGCGGCGGCGACATCTTCCACGCCGAACTCGGGATTCGTGAAGTTCGTCTTGACAATCTGCATGACCTCGGCGGCAAAATCCCCGTCCACGGTTTTTGGAACGGCAGGCCTGGGAGCGGGAGCCGGACGCGGGCTGATTTCCGCGGGCTTTTCTGCCCGCACGGCAGTTTCGCGAAGGCGCGGGTGGATTTCGGCAGGATTCTCTGCCTGCACGGCAGGTTCAGCCGGACGCGGGCTGGTTTCGGTGGGATTTTCCGCCCTCGGCGTAGCAGGAGCGATTACAGATTTCGTAACATTACGCCGACCTTTCAACAATTGCCAGACGAATAACGCAAAGAATATGAACGCCAGCAGAAAAGCAGGCCAAGAAGGGAAGGAACGCCCACTGACAGGCTCAGGGACAGGCTCGACCGGCACTTGCTCCTCGACTTCTACAGGCCCGGCGAACTCCGCCGCCAGATCCGAAGGCAGCTCTTCGTGCTTTACAAAACCTGTAAAGGAAGTATAGGAATAGAACGAGCCTTCCGCATCCTTAAACCACAGGACTCCGTCTTTGTCGAAGGCGAGTGAAACAATATTATTACATGAGAAATCTCCCTTTTCGACAGAGTAGGTGAAAGCCTTGCCGTTCTTTCCCACCCGCACGAGACCTCTGGCGGAAGTCGCTATCCACATGGAACTGTCCGCAGGGCTGATTACGCTAGTATTTATATCTTTTGATGCACTTAACATGTTTCAAATTTAGAATTAATTTTCCAAATTGTAAAACATTTTGTATTTTTAGGACAAAGCAAAAGATTACTTCATAAACTTTTTGCCGGCATCCCACGCACCGCCTACGACATCGCCTATGGCGCGGTAGCACATTCCGGCAGCGTCAAAGACAATGGGCTGCAGTTTGGCAAGGTCCACCTTGCCGTCGGTGAGAATGCGTTCGTCGGCACTTTGGTTCACCACCTCGCCTACCAGGATACCGTCTTCCCAGCTTATAACCTTGCACTCCAGCGTAAGCGGATACTCGTTGATGATGGGTGCGTCCACGTTGGGGCTGGGCGTGACCGTGAAACCGACCCTGGCCACCTTGTCCGGTACCTGATTGCCGCTTACGATGCCCAGATAGTCAGATTCTGCCACGGTGCGAATGTCTGCGAAGCTTACGGTGAAAGCACCCTTAAGTTCAAGATTTTCAGTTGTTTTATGCTTCGAGAGCGAGATTACTATCTGCTTGGCATCGTACTGCCCGGCCCATGCGGCCATCATCACGTCGGGATTATGATCGGCATCCCACGTGGCTATCATCACGCAGGGCTGAGGAGTGGTTACAAGTGCATGGTTGGGACCGAAATTCTTGCGTCCGGCCACTTCTTTCAAAGTTTCATTGCTATCCATTATCGTAGAATTTTGATTGTTTGCATTGTTTGAGTTGTTTGTATTCTTGCAGCCTGCCGCCATCACCAGCACCGCCGCTGCCGCCAAAATTATCTTTTTCATCTTCGTCATATTTTATCATGTAAAGATAGCAATTTTTGGGCAAATCCCGGGCCCCTTGATGGATGGAGCGAAGCGACGAAGTCGGCTGCAGCCGACCGGCCGGGCCGGGTATTTTGGAGCATAGCGAGAAAATACGGAAAGGCGGAAAGGCCGCAGGGTACGTTAGGGGCGGAGCCCCTGACAAGAAGGCCATTAGGGGCAGAGCCCCTGATAAGACAATCTGGCGGCTATGCCGCCACGATTCCTGTGGAGGCGTCAAACGAAAAATGCTGGCCAAAGCCAGCATCTTTCGTAGCCCCAAGTGACATAATATCGAACCTTTTTCTGGAAGTCTTCCATAATGATTATGGTTATTTAATTTTGAATAATTGAGATTTTAATATTATCTTCGCCGAAAAGAATATGCTATGTTACAGCCGAATCCATTCATAATCACCGCTGATTACTACGGCCCCGAGTATTTCTGCGACAGGGAAATTGAAACTAAAACCCTTGAGAACAATATTGCCAATGGACGTAACACGGTGCTAATCTCTTCCCGACGTATGGGAAAGTCCGGTCTTATTTCACACGTGTTCAACAGGAATTTCATTCAAAGCAATTTCAAGGCCTTCTCAATCGATTTGTATCCAACCTCATCGCTTTCGGAAATGATTCTGCTG
>ONFK01000109.1 GCA_900317065.1 uncultured Bacteroidales bacterium | reverse complement strand
GCGCCGGTGGAATCGTAGAAGGAGAGCTGACCCACCTTCTCGCTCATTCCGTAGTATTGTACCATGCTGTAGGCGATGCCGGTGAGTCTTTCCAGGTCGTTGAGCGCACCGGATGCGGGCTCGCCGTTGATGAGTTCTTCGGCTACGCGTCCTCCCATCAAGGTGCACATCTCATCCATCATCCAGGACTTGGAGAGAATCTTCCTCTCGCTGGGCAGGCTCCAGGTAAGTCCGAGGGCCTGTCCTCTCGGGATGAGGCTCACCTTGAATACCGGATCTGCATAAGGCAGCAGCCATCCCACCACGGCGTGTCCTGCCTCGTGATATGCGGTGGTGCGTTTCTCCGCCGGTGTCATGATGGTGGAATTCTTGCGCTCAAGGCCTCCCACTATCCTGTCGACGGCGTCGAGGAAGTCCTGTTTGTCGATGGCGCTCTTGTTCCTTCGTGCCGCTGTCAGCGCCGCTTCGTTGCACACGTTGGCGATGTCCGCTCCGGAGAATCCGGGAGTATGCTTCGCCATGAACTCCACGTCGAAATCATCGGCCACCTTGAGCCCGCGCAGATGCACGTTGAATATTTCCTCACGCTCCTTGACTTCTGGAAGTTCCACGTGAATCTGCCGGTCGAAACGTCCGGCACGCATCAGGGCCTTGTCAAGAATATCGGCGCGGTTGGTGGCTGCAAGCACGATGACTCCGCTGTTGGTGCCGAAGCCGTCCATCTCGGTAAGGAGCTGATTGAGAGTGTTTTCGCGCTCGTCATTGGACGACCAGCCCACATTCTTGCCTCTTGCGCGTCCTACGGCGTCTATTTCATCGATGAACACTATGCAGGGGGCCTTTTCCTTGGCTTGGGCGAAGAGGTCGCGTACGCGGCTTGCACCGACGCCCACGAACATCTCCACGAAATCCGAGCCGCTGATGGAGAAGAAAGGTACGTTGGCCTCCCCTGCAACTGCCTTGGCGAGCAGGGTCTTGCCTGTGCCGGGAGGGCCTACAAGCAGAGCACCTTTGGGAATCTTGCCTCCGAGTGCAGTATATTTCTGGGGATTCTTAAGGAAATCGACAATCTCCATTACCTCTTCCTTCGCTCCGTAAAGGCCTGCCACATCCTTGAACGTGACATTGACTGAGTCTTTGTCGGCAAGTTTGCCCGTGGAGCGTCCTACATTGAAGATGCCACCACCGGGGCCGCCCTGGCCTTTGCCGCCGCCCATGGCATTGCCCATACCGCGGAACATCCATATCCACATTACTATCAGCAGAATGGGCCAGATTAGCCAGTCTATCATGTTCCTCCACATCTTGGAGTCGTTCTCCATCACCAGCTTGACCGGAAGTTCCTCGAATTCAGCCTCGGCATCGAACTTGTCGGAAACGAGGAATGTGAAATGCGGGGATTTAGTCGGGAGTTGACCTCCGGGGAACAGCTCAGAATACTTTCCGAGAGCCTCCGGCTTGATGGTTACGGTGCCCTTGTAATCGTTGCGTATGAAGTGAACCTCCTTCACGTCGCCGTCCAGGATCATCTGTTTGACGCCGGCCCACTCGACTTTCTGGGGACCTACGCCCTGATTGCCCACCAGCAGGTATCCGATACCGATAACCAGGATGAGATATAACCAGGAGAAATTGATGCGGAAGACGGTCTTCTTATTATGCTTCTTAGCCATTTGCGATAATTATTGTGTAACTTTGCACTACAAGATTACAAATATAGTGACAAAAATGAAACAATCATACGGGAAATCTTCCATAGAGTGGCTGGACGAGATTGATTCCACGAATTCGGAGCTGCGAAGGAGGCTGCAGTCCCTTGACAATTTGTCAGTTATAGCGGCCAGATACCAGACCGCCGGTCGCGGCCAGGGGACGCATACTTGGCTGTCTCCGGAAGATGAGAATCTGACTTTCAGCATCCTGCTGCGTTTCGGGAAAGGGGGAATCGTACAGTTGCCCGCCACCGAAGCCGTTCGGATTACGCAGGCGGCGACTCTGTCCATACGGTCCTTCCTGCTTTCGGAGGGTGTGCAATCCCGTATCAAATGGCCAAACGACATCTGGGTAGCGGACAGAAAAATATGCGGAATGCTGATAGAGAATATTCTGGACGGACCGAATGTGGCTTTCAGCATAGTCGGCATAGGAGTCAATCTCAATCAGCAGAGCTTCGATCCGGCACTCCCCAACCCCGTTTCGCTCGCCCAGCTCACGGGACGCCGCTATCCGCTCAGGGAGACACTAGGCCGTATCTGCGAAATGATTTGCCGCCGGGTGGCCCAATTGGACACAGCCGACGGCAGATACGAGTTGGAAAAAGAATTCAATGAGCACCTGTTTCATCTCGAAAAGAGCAGGCAGGATGCTCTTTCAGAAGCTATCGCGGATTTCGAAGAAGGGCAACAGCCTGTGAAGGATCCTCGGCCTTGAATACCGAGCTGCCAGCCACGAATATGCTTGCGCCGGCATCTTTGAGGGCGGCGGCATTCTGTGCGTTCACTCCCCCGTCGACTTCTATGGGGGTATCCAGTCCCCTGCGACGGATTTCCTCCTTCAGCATCTTGATGCGCTGAAGGCTTTCTGGAATGAATTTCTGTCCTCCGAAACCTGCGAATACCGACATTATGAGGAAATAATCCGCCTGCCCGATATATGGGTAAAGATTCTCCACCGGAATATCGGGATTGATGACCAGGCCGGCCTTCATTCCATTTGCCTTTATCTCGTCCAGGATCCTGCCGGACTCTTCCCTGGCGGCTTCCTGATGGAAACTCATCATTGCGACGCCCAGTTCTGCGCAGCGCTTCACCCATCTTTCGGGATGCACTACCATAAGGTGTGCGTCCATGGGGATGGAAGCTATTTTCGAAACGGCCTCGATTATCGGAAAACCGAAGGAGATGTTGGGCACGAAAGTGCCGTCCATCACGTCGAGATGGATGAGGTCGGCGCATTCGTTAAGCATCTTGATGTCTTTGCCCAGTTCTGCGAAATCGGCGGAAAGGATGGAGGGTGCTATTTGAAGTTGCATACTACGTCGTCGAGAAGTTTAACAAATCTGTCCATCGAGGCGAGTTCCAGTTTCTCGCCGGGCGCATGTACTCCGCGCAGAGTGGGACCGAAGGAGATCATGTCCAGATCTGGGAATTTTTCCAGGAAAAGGCCGCATTCCAGTCCGGCATGGATGGCCAGCACGAGCGGCGACTGGCTGAAGAGTTTGCGGTATGACTTCACGCATACTTGAAGTATGTGCGATTTCAGGTTCGGATTCCATCCGGGATACTTGCTGTAGCATTCAACCTCCGCTCCCGCATTCTTGAAAACTGCGGCCACCTTGTCTACCAGGGCGTCCAGTTCTTCCACGACGCTGCTTCGCTGGCTGGTCGCCACTTTGATCACTCCCTCCTCCGGAATGCTGACTGCGGCAAGATTGGTGGAGGTCTGCACAAGTCCTTCGATGTCCGGACTCATTTTCTCCACCCCGTGCGGGCAGGCGGAAAGGGCGTTGATGAGGGCGATGGCGGTCTTGCCGTCCACGGCCTTGAGTTTGGACTCGACTTCGCTTACGCTGAAGACCAGTCCGGGCTCAGTTTCGGCATATTCCGCCTTAATCTTGTTGCCATAGGCACCGAAGCGTCCGGCGAGCCCTATGCTGTCGGCGACTGCCACAATCGCATTGCACTCGCGGGCGATTGCGTTGGATTTACCTCCCCCGACAATGCTCAGCAACTGGAAATCAGACGAAATCTCGCTTGCGAGGAAGTCGGCGAGAATCTTGACGGTATTTGCGCGGTGCTTGTTGATGTCGTCTCCGCTATGACCGCCGATTCCTCCGCTTACCGAAAGCCGGACAATCTTGTTGCCCTTTATTATGCTTTCCCTCTTGAAGTGGAACAGCGCGTCGGTGTGCTCTCCGCCTGCGCAGCCGATGAAAAGCTGGCCTTCATCCTCGGAATCGAGATTGATCAGCGTCTTGCCCGAGAAAAAGCCCTCTTCCAGGGCATTTGCGCCGTCCATTCCGGTTTCCTCGGAGATTGTGAACAGACTCTCTATCCGTCCGCAGGGACGGTCGCTCTCCATGAGGGCGAGGCAGGCGGCTATGCCTATGCCGTCGTCGGCGCCGAGAGTGGTGTTCTTGGAAATCATCCATCCGTCCTCTATCTCATAGGGAATGGGATCCTTTCCGAAATCGAACTCGAAGCCGGCATTCTTCTCGCACACCATGTCCTGATGTGCCTGCAGCACGAGCGTAGGGACATCCTCCTTGCCCGGCGATGCGGGTTTGACGATAAGCACATTGCCGATCTTGTCGGTTTTGCACTCCAATGAATGGCTCTTGGCCCAATTACAAAGAAAGGCCGTTATCGGGCCCTCCTTTCCTGATTCACGCGGGATACGCGTTATTTCCTTGAAAATATCAAGAACGGATTCGGAAGTCATATTCTGATAATTGCTTGATTATCTTGATGGCGCGAGCGTATGCTCAAGGTCGCTCACATATTTCTTGAAAAACTTGTCCGTCTGCATGAGGTCCGAAACGGTGGCGCATGCGTGCAGCACCGTTGCGTGGTCCTTTCCTCCCGTCTCGGCACCGATGGTCGACAGGGAGCAGTTGGTGACAAGGTTTCTGCTGAGGTACATCGAAATCTGCCTTGCCTGAACAATCTGGCGCTTGCGCGACTTGGAAAGCAGGGCGTCCCGGGTGATGTTGAAATAATCGCAGACCGCCTTCTGTACCTTGTCGATGGTGATATTGTAAACCTCGGAGCCGATTATCTTCCTGGTCACCCTGGAAGCGAGCTCTATGGTATTCTCTTCCTTGGAGAGTGCGGAGTATGCCGCCACGGATATGAGCGCCCCTTCCAGCTCGCGGAAGTTGGTCTGGATATTGGCTGCCAGATACTCGAGCACGTCGTTTCCTATGTTCATTCCTTCGCGGAAAGCCCTCGCCTTGAGCATGGCGAGCCTGGTTTCATAGTCCGGATGGGAAAGTTCCACGGAAAGCCCCCACTTGAATCTGGACAGAAGCCTGTCTTCGAAGTTCTGAAGATCGGCGGGAGAACGGTCGGATGTGAGAATCAGCTGCTTCGAGTTCTGGTGCAGATGATTGAAGATATTGAAGAAAGCCGTCTGGTTGCCCTGCCCCACGAGATCCTGGATGTCATCGATGATGAGCACGTCGATCTTCATGTAATAGGCAAGGAAGTCCGTGAGTTTGTTGCGGACATATACGGCGTCCATATACTGAGTCTTGAACTCGTGTCCGGTGACGTAGAGGACTACGAGGTCAGGATATTTCTCCTTGATGGCCAGGCCGATGGCGTTTGCGACATGGGTCTTGCCCAGCCCGGGGCCTCCGAAAATGAACAGAGGATTGAACGGCGTCTTTCCGGGATTGCGCGCGATGTCCGACCCGGCGGAGATGGCCAGCTTGTTGCAGTCGCCCGAAACCAGATTCTCGAAATTGTATACCGGCAGAAGTCTGGGATCGATCTGTATCTTCTGGAGCCCGGGATAAACGAATGGACCGGGATTCCCCGAAGGCTGGTAACTGCTGATGTTGACGGATCTGTTGATGGGCGGATTGCCGGGCCCTTCGGGCAGACGCATCGCCTGCTGGTTGGTGACCGGATGGATCAGATAGTTCAGCCTGGCATCGGCGCCTATCACTCGCTTGAGAGTTTTCTTGATGACGTCGAGGTAGGACTCTTCGAGGTACTCGCGGAAGAAATCGGAAGGAACTTCGACGGTGAGAGTGGAATCTATGAGGGAAACCGGCCTGATTTTTTTAAACCAGGTCTCGAAATGCTGGGGTTCGACTATCTGCGAGATGATCTGCAGACAGTTGTTCCAACGGTCTATATGGTTCCCTATATTTTGCATAGATTTTACTGTGCAAAAATGGTTAAAAAAAAAACAGTAAAA
>ONFK01000079.1 GCA_900317065.1 uncultured Bacteroidales bacterium | reverse complement strand
GGATCCCGACGGGCTCTCCGACAGCGAGCGCTGCGGCCTTGGATTCCATGTGGGTAAATTCTTCGACAAAGTGCTCGACCTGGAGCAGTGCTGGCTGCAGCCGGAACCATCTAACGGCATCCGCCTGTTCGTCAAGCGCTACGCCCTGGAGCACGGCATACCTTTTTACAATATCCGCGAGAATCACGGGATACTGCGCACGGTATTCGTGCGTACAAGCGAGTCCGGCTCCACCATGGTGATAGTCTGCCTTGCGGAGGATTTTGCCGGCCGCGAGGCATTCCTGGATGCCGTTTCGGAGGCGTTTCCGCAGATTACCTCCCTCTACTATGTCATCAATGCCAAACTCAACGACAGCATCTCGGACCAGACCTGCATACTCTACAAAGGAGACGAAGCAATCTACGAGGAGATGGATGGACTGCGCTTCAAGATAGGACCGAAGTCCTTCTACCAGACCAACACCCTGCAGGCCTTCAATCTCTACAAGGTCGCAAGGGACTATGCCGACCTACAGGGAAACGAGGTCGTCTACGACCTTTATACCGGCACCGGGACCATTGCCCAGTTCGTCAGCCGAAAGGCTTCGAAGGTCATAGGCATAGAGTATGTGAATGAGGCCATAGAGGACGCCCGTATCAACGCCCGGGCCAACGGAATAGACAACTGCAGCTTCTTTGCCGGCGACATGAAGGACGTGCTTACGCAGGATTTCATTTCCAAACACGGCCGGCCGGACGTGATGATAGTCGATCCCCCGCGTGCAGGAATGCATCCGGACGTGGTGAAGGTCATACTTGAGGCGGCGCCCAGGCGCATTGTATATGTCAGCTGCAACCCGGCGTCGCAGGCCCGGGACCTTTCAATGATGGCGGACAAGTACGAGATAAATGCGGTGCAGCCCGTAGATATGTTCCCCCACACCCAGCACGTGGAGAATGTTTGCAAATTGACAAGAAAAGAGTAACTTTACGGCTATGTTTTTACAGATAGCAGCACTTATACTCGGCCTGGCGATGGTTATCGGAGGAGCGAACGCCCTGGTCGACGGAGCATCCAGCGTTGCACGCAGGACCGGCGTCAGCGAGTTCGTCATAGGTCTGGTGATAGTGGGTTTCGGCACTTCGCTCCCCGAACTCGTGGTAAGCGTCACAGGGGCCCTGGCCCGCAACTCGGACATCGCAGTCGGCAACGTAATAGGCTCGAATATTTTCAATACCGCGCTGATTCTTGCGGTTTCCGCCATGTTCGCTCCAATGGCGATCACACGACAGAACAAATTCAGGGATATCCCTCTGACCATTCTCGTCTCATTCCTGGTAGCCTTCTTCGGCTACTACGGAGGATTGTCCCGTGCGGAAGGCATTATAATGGTCGTAATCTTCGCTATCTACATCATATGGAGTTTCCGCTCGGATGATACCGCTCAGGAGCAGACGCCGGAAGATGCCAAGGAATTCGGCACATTCGCGTCAATAGTACTGATTGCCGGCGGGCTCGCATGCCTGGTGTTCGGAGGCCGTCTTTTTGTAGAATCCGCCGAGAATGTGGCCAGGATGCTTGGCGTAAGCGACAAATTCATCGCCATCACCGTGCTTGCGATGGGCACATCCCTGCCGGAACTTGTCACGAGCATAGTGGCACTCGCGAAGAAACGCAGCCAGATGGCCCTCGGGAACATCCTCGGGTCGAATGTGTTCAATCTTCTGCTCATCCTCGGAGTGTCGGCCGTCATCTCTCCCACCAGTTTCGCAAGGATAGACTTGTGGGACTATGCGGCCTTGCTGCTCAGCATAATCCTTGTCTGGACCGGCATCTATACAGGCAGGAAGAATTTGCTGGACCGCTTCGACGCCAGTCTTCTGCTGCTGCTTTTCGCCGCATATATGACAAAATTGTTTATCAATCTATAAACCTGAACCACAATGAGATTCCAAGGTACCAAGTACAAGCTGATGAATGTAGGCACCGGTCGCGTGTTTGAAGACCGCGGGTGGATGCTTGCAGATCCGGAGGCCAGTTCACCCTCGCTTGTCCGCGCCGTTTACGAAAACAAGAAATTCACTCCCAGAGACGACCTCAAGGGGCTTTACCGTTATGCAGAGTGGATGCCGATAAACAGAACCCTGCGCCATTCCTGCGCACCTGTCACCTATCATAGCAAAGGGCTCGGCAAGTTCCTCGGTCTGGACAACCTCTACATTACCTTCTCGGGATACAATCCCAAGATCGGAGCCAAGTTCCAGACCTGTTCTTTCAAGGAAACCGAGGCGTTCAGCGTTTGCGCAAGACTCGACAGGAAGGAGAAGCGCACGCTTGTGGTCCAGTCTGCCGGCAACACCGCCCGTGCCTTCGCGCAGGTTTGCTCCGACAATCTGATTCCAATCGTGATCTGCGTTCCTCTGGACAACCGTCACGATCTCTGGTTCCAGCATAAACTGAATCCCTGCGTGAAGCTTGTCGCCTCCCCTGCCGGCTCCGATTATTACGATGCCATAGCCCTTGGCGACAAACTCTGCCAGGATTCCCGTTATTTCGCCGAAGGAGGTGCCAAGAACGTCGCCAGAAGGGACGGAATGGGAACCACCCTGCTATCTGCCGTAGAGGCCATAGGACGCATTCCCGACGCCTATTTCCAGGCAGTCGGATCCGGGACAGGTGCGATAGCCGCCTGGGAAAACAATCTGCGCCTTATAGAAGACGGTCGTTTCGGCAGCCACAAGATGAAAATCTTCGTCGCACAGAACAAGCCTTTCACCCTGCTGCACGATTCCTGGCAGGCCGGAAAGCGCGAACTCGCCGCCCTTGACCCCGATACCGGACGCCGTCAGGCCGAAAGCATACTTGCAAAGGTTCTCAGCAACCGCAAACCCCCGTACAGCCTTGCCGGCGGCCTTTATGACGCCCTCCTCGATACCAAGGGAGACACTTTCCTCGCGAGCAACGACGACATCATCTACTGGATACTGCAGTTCCGCAATCTGGAAGGATACGACATCTTCCCGGCTCCGGCCTGTGCCGTACACTCCCTTGCAACGGCTGTGCGCGAAGGCAAGGTGGGCAAAGAGGATGTGATCATGCTCAACATTACCGGAGGCGGCTCGCTGGCTGCGATGGGCAAGGGATATCATCTGCTCGAGCCTTCACTTGTGCTCAGCCCCGAACTTACCGCCGACGAGATTATTACGAAAGTAGATTCCCTGTTTTAGAAATACAGGCCTACACCCAGATTCAGCGCGTAATACCAGGCATCGTTCCGCTTGATGTTGCGCGCTGAAATGTATTCTTCCTCGATGGGATCCCAGACATCCGGGCGGTCGTAGACTACCCTGCCCCCTATGCGGAACACAAGGGAACAGTGCGGCGCGAGGGTAAGCATGTACCCTGCGCCGGCCTCTGTCTGCCTGCCATATTTCTGGTTTTTGCTAAGGAAGAGTCCGGCATCGCCGAAGACAAGGAATCCGTCCTTCTCTTTGCCGCAGAAATAGTAAGAGACACGTCCGATCAGCGGCACGGTCCTTCGCTGGACGCTGATTCCCTGGTAACCTGAAAGGACGGCGATGTCGATGCGGGGCGAGAGGTCGAAGCTTACTCCGGCGAGAATGAATGCGTTGAGGTGACATGGATAGCTCCATCCCTTGTCATTGATGCGGAAACCTATGGACTGGTCCAGATAGTTGTAGTGATGATACTCGGCGGGCATCGGGGAAAAACCCCACTCGATTCCCGGATGGAAACGCTGCAGGAAGGAGCCTCCGCCGGCATTCAGCGACTGGCAGCAGAGCATCAGTGCAAGCAGATATGGACACAGCCTTTTCATCAGAATCTTACCATTATTTTAAGGAATGGGAGCAACGCCTGCGCCAGCCCGTTGTCATACATGCTCATCTGGAATTTTCCGCCATTGTCTCCGGAGATGAAACCCAACTCGGCCACCGCGCCAAGCTCAAGGTCTATATTCCTTTGGAATCTTGCCCTGAGGGCTATCGCGACATCGGCGCTCAGAATGAAGCCGAATAATTCCGAACCGGCATCCCGGACATAGCCCGTGCTTGCTCCGGGGCCCAGAAGAATGTCGAACGAGGCGGCGTCCGATTCAAAACTCTTCAGTCTGTTGTAGTGCAGATATACCATCTTGATTCCTGCATCCCTGTATGTGCCGGAAAACACCCTGTAGGTGTCGGCATATACCATGAAGGAATTGAGAATGCCCGTGCTCGGCGCATAATCCAGGCTCAGGCCGAAACCCTTGAATGAGTTGAATACCCCGGCTGACAGTTCTCCGGCGTCTGCAACGCCGTGCATCGCAAACATGGCCAGTACGGAAGCAATGATGATTCGCTGTTTCATTCGGTTTTCGGTTCTGCTCCGAAGTTAGCAATTAATATTTGATTTTATTTCAAAAAAGTATAAATTCGCAGTTTAGTGTACCGAAACCGAAGTATTATGAGTGTCGAAATCAGGATAATAGATCCCTCGGACAAAAAACAGTTGAGACAGTTCATCCTTTTCCCAGAGAAACTGTATAGGAACAATCCGTACTATGTCCCGAATCTCGTTTTCGACGAGATGGATACATTGAACCCTTTAAAGAACCCCGCATCCGATTTCTGCGACCAGGTGCTGTATATGGCATACAGGGATGGCGAGCCCGTCGGAAGAATCGCGGGAATAATCAACCGCTGGGCCAACGAGCACTGGAAGCACGATGAGGTGCGTTTCGGCTGGTTCGACGTAATCGACGACAAAGAGGTCTCCGCGGCCCTCATTGCCAAAGTGGAAGAATTCGGCAAGGCTCACGGAATGACTCATATAGTCGGGCCGCTTGGCTTTACTGATTTCGATCCGGAAGGTATGCTGGTGGAAGGCTTCGACCAGCAAAGCACGATGCCTCTGATATACAACCACCCCTATTATGTCAGTCACATCGAAGCCCTCGGTTTCAGCAAGGATGCCGACTGGCTGGAATACAGGATCACCATTCCGGAACAGATTCCGGAGAAGTTCGAGAGAGTGGCCAGGATAGTCGCCGAGAGGAACAATTTTGTCATACGTCCGGTTACGCGCAAGATCATCCGCAAAGAGGGTTATGCGACAAAACTCTTTGCCCTGATTACGGATACCTACAAGGATCTCTACGAATATACCATGCTGCCGGACAATCTGGCGGACAAATACATAGGTTTCTATCTCAAGATACTTGACCTGCGTTATATCAGCTCAATAGAGAATGAAAAGGGGGAAATCGTCGCATATGGCATAACGATGCCCTCGCTTGCCGATGCCCTGATCAAGTCCCGCGGGAGGCTCTTCCCCTTCGGTTGGTGGCATCTGCTCAAATCCCTGTTCATCAAGCACAGCGAGGGCGCCGAGCTCCTTCTCATGGGGGCCCGTTCCGACGTGCGCAATACAGGAGTGACAGCCCTTTTGGTATGTGACATGTTCCATAAATACCAGAAGATGGGTGTCAAATGGGCGGAAACCAATGCCGAACTCGAGGACAACCACAGCATCAGGAATCATTTCGAGGCGTTCGAGCGCATCCAGCACAAACGCCGCCGTTCATACAAAAAGGAAATCAGGTAATGACAGGTCTCCTTCCTCCGCTTCCTGAACGTCTTCGGCCGCATTCTCTCGACGATTATGTAGGCCAGCGGCATCTGGTCGGCAAGGGTTGCATACTCCGCAACATGATAGAGAGCGGCAACCTGAGTTCCTTCATACTGTGGGGCCCTCCGGGCGTAGGCAAGACCACCCTTGCAAGAATCATAGCCGATTCCTGCAAAAGGGAGTTTTTCACCCTCAGTGCCGTCAGCGCGGGAGTGAAGGAAGTCCGGGAAGTTATCGACGCCGCCAGGTCCGGCGGGATTTTCTCCCAGAATGCTTCTCCTGTACTTTTCATCGACGAGATTCACCGCTTCAACAAGGCGCAGCAGGATGCCCTTCTCGGGGCGGTCGAAGCCGGCACCGTGGTGCTGATAGGCGCCACTACGGAAAACCCTTCGTTCGAAGTCATCACTCCCCTTCTCTCGAGATGCCAGGTATACGTCCTCAAGAGTCTGGAGGTGCAGGATCTCAGGATATTGCTCGACAAAGCCATCTCCAAGGATGAGGTTCTGAAGGAAAGAAACATCGACGTAAGAGAGACGGAGGCCCTGTTCCGCCAGTCCGGCGGAGACGGGCGCAAGCTCCTGAACATCCTTGAGCTGGTGGTCGATTCCCAGGCGGGCAGGAAAAAGGTGGTGATCGACAACAAGACCGTAACTTCCTGCCTGAACGAGAATGTCGCCATCTACGACAAGGACGGGGAAATGCACTACGACATAATCTCCGCCTTCATCAAGAGCATACGCGGGTCCGACCCCAACGCCGCCATCTACTATCTGGCAAGGATGCTGGACGGCGGGGAGGATCCCCTTTTCATAGCCCGCCGCCTGTGCCTGAGTGCGTCCGAAGACGTGGGCCTGGCGAATCCGAACGCCCTGCTGCTGGCGAACGCCACTTTCCAGGTAGTCAACCAGATAGGTATGCCCGAGGCACGGATTCCGCTTGCCGAATGCACGGTCTATCTGGCCTCCTCGCCCAAGAGCAATGCCTCGTATATGGCGCTGGAAGAGGCTCTGCAGGTCGCGAAGGAAGACAAGACACGAGCAGTGCCCCTCCACCTTCGCAATGCCCCCACCAAACTCATGGAGGATCTCGGCTATTCCGACGGCTACAAGTACGCCCACGATTATCCCGGACACTTCGTGGACCAGGAATTCATGCCTGCAGGCCTGGAAGGCCGTGTTTTCTATCATCCCGCCCCCAACAGGCACGAAGACGCCCTGAAGGCGTACCTCCAGATGTGCTGGCCGAAATACTACTCGAAATAAAAGACGTGCGTCAGAACGGATAACCTATGCCGAAGTGGAAGGCGTTGCCTCCGCGGCGAAGCCATCTTCCCGGATTCAGGAAGCGCTCTCCGGCGTTGCGGGAGGGATCGTAGACCTTCATGCCGAAATCGATTCGCAGCAGAATGAAGTCCAGGTTGAGGCGCACTCCCGTACCCCAGTCGGCGGCAAGGCTTGCAAGAAAGTCCGAAGGAATCTCCTTGAGGTTCCAGACGTTTCCTATGTCCGTGAACAGCGCCCCTTCCAGTTTCCAGAATACCTTGAACCTGTATTCCAGATTCGCTTCCAGCTTCATGTCTCCGGTCTGGCTGGGGATGAT
>ONFK01000069.1 GCA_900317065.1 uncultured Bacteroidales bacterium | reverse complement strand
GCGCAGGGTGCCGAGTTCCTTCTCGTACTGACGCATCTTGACGCGGTTGGTAGCCTCGGTCTTCTTGATGCGCTCCACCAGCTGGGCCACTTCCTCCTTCGAGGAATCCAGCTGAGCGTTCACGGAATCATAGTCGCTGGAGAGGGACTCGTAGTCGCCCTGCAGGCTGATTATCTGCTCCGTGAGCTGCTGCTTGTCGATCTCCAGGTCCTTCACCAGGCTGTTCTTGCTGGACCATACATACACCAGGACGGCGCCGAGGGCAATCGCAATAGCCGCCAGCACCCACATGACCGGCTTGAGGGCCGTGCCTTTTTCCTTACGTTCGCGCTCCTCGCGCTCGATTCTCATCAAAGGATCTTCTTTTTCCATATTGTTTCTTCTTTTTGTCCACTTGAACCGGCCGCCTTCCGGCCGATAAATCTATTTTGTGCAAAAGTAATGATTTTTCAGTAAATTCGCAGTATGAAATACATCGTACGTGCTATCAAATACTTTGCCTATCTGGCAATAATCCTCTGCATATTCATTGTACTGCTTTCGCTTTTCGGGGTGGTGGGCTCCACTCTCGACGACATTTTCAAGGACGGCGCCGCCTCGTTATGGAAGATTGCGGGCATAATCGCAGTCTTTGCTGCCATCTATCCGCACCTCGGATTCGGCAGGCGTAACGCCTTCGTGCCCGGGGCCTACGATGAAATCCGCCTTGGCGTGGTCGATCTGATGCACGACCGAGGCTATGTGCTTGAAGATGAGAGCGGAGAGAATCTCAAATTCCGCCTCCAGTCCCCAGTGATGCGCATCACCCGCATGCTCGAAGACCGCGTTACCTTCACCCGCACCGCCACCGGTTTCGAGCTCGAAGGCCCGGTGAAGGATCTCGTGCGCATAGTCAGCGCCCTCGAAGCGAAGTTCCGTCCGGAATAATCAGACCGCCCTTGTTCTCTGCTGCAGCCAATCCCCGTCGAAGTCGTCGAGGAAGGGGCGGAGAGCGGCGTATACCTGCGCGTGGTAGTTGTTCAGCCAGTCGCGCTCGGCCGGAGTGAGCATGTCCGCGAGCAGGGGCTCGGTGTCGAAGGGGCATAGAGTGAGCGGCTCGAAACGCAGCCATCTGCCGAAGTCGTTCTCGCCGGCATCCGTGCAGAGGATAAGATTCTCGTGACGGACACCGTGCATGCCCTCGCGGTAGATGCCGGGCTCGTCGGAAGTGACCATCCCCGCTTCAAAACCGGTGGAATTCAGGTTCTGGCGTATGTCCTGCGGGCCTTCGTGCACCCCGAGGAACCAGCCGACCCCGTGTCCTGTGCCATGCCCGAAGTTTCTCTGATATGCCCACAGCGGCTCTCGCGAGAGCACGTCCAGACGGCATCCGGGAGTGCCTGCGGGGAAAACCGCCGAAGCCAGGGCGATGTGCCCGCGGAGGACGAGGGTGTAGTCTTCCATCTCCAGCTGTGTGCACGGCCCGAGGGCCCAGGTGCGGGTGATGTCGGTGGTGCCGTTCAGATACTGTCCGCCGGAATCGCAGAGGTAGAGGCCTCTCGCTTCCAGCATCGGCGCTCCCGTGCGGGGAGTGATATAATGAGGCAGGGCTGCCGAAGGTCCGTAGGCCGAGATGGTCTCGAAGCTGTCGCCCTGGTATCCGGGAATCTCCGCCCGCAGCTGGCCCAGCTTGACGGCCGCATCCCATTCGCTCACGGCCCTCTCGTTCTGCATGCAGCGGTCCAGCCAGTGCAGGAACTTGACCATGGCGAGCCCGTCCTGCAGATGGCAGTCCCGCATTCCCGCGATCTCAAGCTCGTTTTTGACCGCCTTCCAGCCCTGCACCGGCGAAGGGCAGGCGACGAGGCGCGCAGGGCCTATGAGCGAGCAAAGATGATAGTTGAGGGTATCCGTATCTGCCAGCACACGGCCGTCGAGTTCGCTCAGGGCAATCTCCGTCTCCTCGTAGTAGCGGATGAAGATGCCGTCCTCCTCCAATTCGGCGAAGGTCGCTTCGGTCACGGGATCTTCCACCTCCCCCTTCTGCACGAACCAATCGGCGGTCTCGGGCCCTACGAGCAGGAAGGAAATCACAAGCGGATTGTATTCGATGTCGGATGCCCGCACGTTCAGAGTCCAGGCGATGTCGTCGAGGGCGTTCAGGAGGATGTAGTCGGCTCCCTGCGCGTCGAGGAAGTCCCGCAGGCGTCCCAGGCGCTCGATGCGGCTTTCGCCGGGGTCGACCGTGAATATCGGGGTCTGGGAAATGCCCGGCCTGTCCGGCCAGATAGCGTCCAGCATATCGGGAATGCTAACTATGTGGCAGGCCGCTCCGTTGGCGTTGACGGCCTGCTTGATGCCGGAGATGAAGGCCTGCCCTACGCAGATGCCGTCCACCGCAAAGTAGACCTCGTTTTCATCCGCGAACTTCTCCGCGAGCCACCTGTCTATGGGCACCTGCTCCGGAACGCGCATCTTGTGCAGTTCCACCCCGGTGCCTTCCAACTGCTGCACGGCCTGGATGAAGTAGCGGGTGTCTGTCCACAGTCCGGCATGGTCCAGGGTCACCACCACGTCGCCTGCCTCGCCGGTGAATCCGGTAAGCCACTGCACGCATTTCCAGCGCTCTGCGGGATACTCGCTCCCGTGCGGGTCGGAGCCTGTCAGTATCACGGCGTCCCATCCGCGGCTGCGCATCATTGCGCGCAGCTGCCCGATTCTGTCTGCGAAGATGTTTTCCATATGAAGAGCATATGATATGAATTCTCAAATTTAGGAAAAAGAATTAAATTTGCACCTTATGAAAATAGGGAATCTGGATTTGGGCGAAAGACCGGTGCTGCTGGCTCCGATGGAGGATGTGACGGACGTTTCGTTCCGCATCCTCTGCCGGGAGCAGGGGGCGGATATGGTCTACACCGAATTCATCCCCTCCGACGGTCTTATCCGGGATGCCTCGAAGGCCCTTGCCAAGATGAAGACCCTCGAAGAAGAAGCCCCCGTGGGCATCCAGATCTACGGTCATATCCTTGAATCGATGGTCGAGGCCGCGAAGATGGCGGACCATGCCGTCGAACTGGTAGGCGGGCACGGGGCGGATGTGATCGACATCAATTTCGGCTGTCCCGTCACGAAGATTGCCGGGCGCGGGGCAGGCTCCGGGATGATGCGCTATCCCGACAAGATGGTGGCCATCACCAAGGCGGTCGTGGAGGCAGTGGGCAGGCCCGTTACCGTCAAGACCCGTCTCGGCTGGGACGAATCCTCGAAGATCATAGTCGAACTTGCCGAACGCCTGCAGGACGTCGGCATACAGGCGCTCACCATCCACGGACGCACCCGCTGCCAGATGTACAAGGGCTCCGCCGACTGGACCCTCATAGGCGAAGTGAAGAACAATCCCCGCATGCACATCCCCATAATAGGCAACGGCGACATCACCACCCCCCAGCAGGCCCGCGACGCCTTCGACCGCTATGGAGTGGACGCAGTAATGATAGGCCGGGCGACTTTCGGTCACCCCTGGCTCTTCCGGGAGATCAAGCATTTCCTTGCCACTGGAGAGGAGTTGCCGCCGCTGCCGGTGCCGGAAAAGGTCGCCCTCGCCAAGCGGCAACTGACTCTTTCGCTTCAGTACAAGGGCGAGCCGCGCGGGATCTACGAGATGCGCCGGCACCTCTCCTGCTACTTCAAGGGCCTGCCGGATTTCAAGGAAACCCGCATGAAGATGGTCACGACGCTGGACGCGGCCGAACTTTATTCCATTCTCGACAATATCGCTGAACGCTATGCTGATACAACGCCTGATTCTTAAACGTGCCGCCAGGGCCTGGAGAAAAGCTCCCGGAGCGGAGGTCCCCACCATCTGCGTGGGAAATATAACCGTAGGCGGGACGGGGAAGACGCCTCATACGGAGATGATACTGCGGCTTCTGCAGGAACTGCGCCCCGAGGCGCGGCTGGCGGTGCTGTCCCGCGGCTACAAGCGCAAGAGCAAGGGGTATCAGCAGGTAATGACTGACAGTACGGCCTCGTTCGCAGGGGATGAACCCCTGCAGATCAAACGCAAGTTCCCGGAGGTGAAAGTGTCGGTCGACAAGAACCGGGTGGAAGGGTGCAGGAATCTGGTCTCGGACGGGACGGACATCATCGTGCTGGACGACGCCTTCCAGTACAAGAAACTCCACGCGACGCTCAACATCGTGCTGGTGAATTACAAACGCCCCATTTTCGAGGACAGTCTCCTCCCGTTCGGGAGGCTCAGGGACCTGCCTTCCCGCATCGCCGACGCCGACGTGGTGATAGTGACCAAGTGCCCGCACGAGATGGAAGAGGACGAGAAGGCGGAATGGCGGAAGACACTCCGTCTGGACGGTGACAAGCCGCTGTTCTTCACCACCGTGGACTATGATGCGCACGTGGCCGTATGGCCCGGGGAAGCCGACCCGCGCTACAATTATTCCAAGACTGTCATCCTTTTCAGCGGCATTGCGGACGACACCCCTTTGCGCGCATACCTGAGCGATACCTATAAGATAGTGGATGTGCTGAAGTTCCCGGACCACCACAAGTTCTCCGGAGCGGACATCCGGTCGATCGCCGCAGCCGTGCGCAGGTATCCCACCGCAGCCCTCCTGACAACAGAAAAGGACGCTGTCCGCGTCCTCGACTGTAAAAAAGTGGATGATTCCATACGCAAGCGTCTCTTCGCAGTGCCTGTGAAGGCATCCTTCATCGGAGAAGGCGAAGCGCAGGCCTTCGCACGGATACTCTCTAGACTGTAAGGATTTCCTTCTCCTTTGCCGCTACGATTTCATCGACGTTCTTGACGAGCTTGTCGGTGATTTTCTGCACCTCGGCCTCGCCTTCTTTCTCGGTGTCTTCGCTCATTCCCTCGTTCTTCTGGGCCTTTTTGAGAAGGTCCATGGCATCGCGGCGGGCGTTGCGTACGACCACCTTGGCCTGCTCGCCGGCAGCCTTCGCCTTCTTCACGAGGTCCTTGCGGCGGTCTTCGGTAAGGGCGGGAACCACGCAGCGGATGATTTCGCCGTTGTTCTGGGGAGTGAATCCGAGATTTGCGTCGAGAATGGCCTTTTCGATGGCGGGGATGAGGCTTCTCTCCCAAGGCTGGATCGCCAGTGTCTTGGCATCGGGGCTGCTGACGGAGGAAACCTGGGGGATGGGAGTGGGACTGCCATAGTAGTTTACCATGACGTTGTTGAAGATGGAAGGGTTGGCCTTGCCCACGCGGTAGGTCTTGAGGTCCTCTTCCAGGAACGTAACGGCCTCCTTCATTTTTTGTTCGGCGCCGTTCAGGATTTCTTTTGCTCTGTCTGTTAACATATTTTTATCTATTTGTATTCATTCATAACAAGCCGTCCGCGAAAGGCAGAGGGCCGGCATTGCCTTTCCGCAGGCCTACGCGTGAACCAGCGTTCCGACCTTTTCGCCTTTCAGGACTCTCAGCAGTCCGTCGGGGGTGTTTATGTCGAACACGACGATGGGCACGGGCCCCTGTTCGCAGAGGGCGAATGCCGTCTGGTCCATCACCTTCAGGTGCTTCACGAGCGCTTCCTGGAACGTGAGTTCGTCGTATTTCTTCGCGGTCGGATCCTTCTCGGGATCGGCGGTGTATACTCCGTCCACGCGGGTGCCTTTCAGCAGGGCTCCGGCTCCTATTTCAAGGGCTCGCAGCGCAGCTCCCGAATCGGTGGAGAAGTAGGGGTTGCCCGTGCCTCCGGCTATCAGTGCGACTCCTCCTTCTTCCAGGACGGCCACGGCGTTGTCCCTGGTGTACAGCTGTGCGAGAGGAGCCATCTGCGTGGCGGTGAACACCTCTGCCTTGATGCCTTCGGAGCGCAGAGCGCTGCACAGGGCGAGGGAATTGATGACTGTCGCGAGCATTCCCATGCGGTCGCCGGTCACCCGGTCGTAGCCCTTTCCTATGCCCTGGATGCCGCGGAAGATGTTGCCGCCGCCGTTCACAATGGCAATCTGGTATCCGGCCTTGACGGCCTTTGCAATCTCGCCGGCGAATTTGCGCAGGCTCTCCTCATCCAGGCCTTTGCCCGCAGGGCCTCCTAGGCTTTCGCCGCTGAGTTTGAGCAGTACTCTCTTATACATCGTGCTTATTATTTGGTTTGCGGAGAACAAAAATATCGGAAAATTCGCAAACTTGCAAGAAATGCCTTATATTTGCAGACCAAAAGTACTAAAAGAGATGTTTATTTTCAATTCGTCCATCGGAAAGAAATTCATACAGTCCATCAGCGGCGCTTTCCTCATCATCTTCCTGCTTCTGCACGGAACCATCAACTTTTTCTCGGTAATCGACACCTTCACAGGCAAGTTCGGTGCTCCCGACGGGCTCTTCCAGAAGGGCTGCGACTTCATGGCGCTTCCCATCGTGGATATCATGGTCCCCGTCCTCGCACTCGGTTTCCTGGTGCACATCGGTTATGGTTGCTGGCTCACATGGCAGAATGTCAGGGCCCGCGGAGGAGTCAAGCGCTATGAGGTTTCGAGCAAAGCCGCTGCCGACAGCTGGAGCGCACGCAACATGTTCGTGCTCGGTCTGGTCATCCTCGGCCTGCTGTTCTTCCACCTGAGCCACTTCTGGGCGAAGATGCAGCTTCAGGAATTCCTCGGCAACGAGGCGGAGAATCCCTACCTGCTTCTCACGACCACATTCCAGTCCTGGTGGATGGTTGCCCTCTATCTCATTTGGTTCGTAGCCGTCTGGTTCCACCTCTGCCACGGCTTCTGGAGCATGTTCCAGACCATCGGCTGGAGCGGACAGACCTGGATGAAGCGCCTCAAGGTGATCGGCATCATCGTCGCCACCCTTATCTTCCTGATTTTTGCGGCAGTTGCAGTGAACGCTTTCGTGCAGGCAAATTTCCTGATGGCGTAGCGCTTCATTTTGATTATTGCAAATAATTTTTTATCTTTGCGGCCCCTTATTTTTAAGGGATCGCAAATTTTTTAAGTATAACTATTAAAGATCAAGACAGTGGACACACTTAGTTACAAGACAGTTTCGCTTAACAAAGCGACTGTAGACAAGCAGTGGGTGGTCATTGACGCGACGGATCTCGCTCTTGGTCGTCTGGCCTCCAGGGTTGCCCTTGTCCTCCGCGGCAAGACCAAACCCGGCTTCACTCCCAACGTGGACTGCGGCGACAATGTCATCGTGGTCAACGCAGAGAAAGTAGCCCTCACAGGCAAAAAGATGACCGACCGCGTTTATACCCGTTACACGGGATATCCGGGCGGACAGCGCTTCACCACTCCCAAGGAGATCCTCGCAAAGAGGCCCGAGGAGCTTGTAAGGAGAGCAGTAAAGGGTATGCTCCCCAAGACCCGTCTTGGTGACCAGATTCTCCACAACCTGCACGTTTACGCAGGTCCCGAGCATCCTCACCAGGCCCAGAACCCTAAAACCATCAAGTTGAACGAAATCTAAAAGTCGCAAATGGAACAGACACACGCCCTTGGAAGACGTAAAGCAGCAGTTGCACGCGTTTATCTGGCAGCAGGTGCTGGCAATGTAACCATCAACGACCGTCCCCTGGAAGACTTCTTCCCTCAGGACAGCCTGCGTTACATCGTGAACCAGCCGTTTGCAGTGACTGAGACCGAAGGCAAATTCGACGTCAAGGTAACCGTCGTCGGCGGTGGCACCAAAGGCCAGGCCGAAGCTATCCGTCTCGGTATTGCACGCGCCCTCTG